>JBKDHV010000028.1:0-25257 GCA_046336915.1 Bdellovibrionales bacterium | reverse complement strand
CACCGAGCTTGCTCTAAAAACCTCAAGCAACTGGCGTCATCGGGAAAAAGGCGGTCAAAATCTTGTAGATTCTTGGGGTATTCCAAATCACCTATATTCGACCTGAAGCCTCAACTCCAGTCAAGTGCATATGCATATTCATAAAAATTAACCTCAAGCGAGTAAATTGAAACAAGACTGTGGACAGTACTCGCGACTCCCTTATCTAATTATTCTTTGGCTTGATACACGACACGCCGGACAATACGCTGCTAGTCGCTGAAGGATTCACAAAAAGGCCATGAAAAAAGGATTTATCGAAGTCACGAATTGCGAATCTCACTTTTGTAGATTGAAGAACATAAGCGTTTAGAACTGATGACTTAATTAAACTGAGACCATAGTAACTGCAAATTCTATCGCCTAACTCAATTTTTGCTCTCTGAGGACTGTCAGAGGAGATTCCAAACGCTCTTCCTTGGACATGCACTTCAATGCCGTCGAAATGAAGAAAGTCCCCAGTTTTCCTTGAAGAGGCATAACTCAACACAATATCGCCCACGATCGTTCGCCCAAATGGATCCTGAACGTAAACTTTAAGTTGAGGGCGGTCTTTATAGGGACAGCCCGCTCTGTCTGCCCTAGAGCGGTCGAACATTTCAATACGCTAAAGGCAAGAAGTCCCAGTATCGAGAGCTTAACAATCTGCATAACCAAACCTCTTCTTTCAAAAGCCGAGCGCGGGTTAAAGGCTCTTAGTCTTAGAATCCGCAAGAAACTGAAGCATTCTATCACAAATCTTAATTGACGAGAAATAAAAGGGACCGCCAAGCTAACTTCCCCGCTGTTGCTCATAAGAAGAAGATATACTGAGATGTGGGTCTTGTGGTCAGACTACCGAACGTCAAAAGATTTTACGATCTAGAATCTTTTTCAAAGATATGGAATTGATAAACCGCTGTTCCATCGTCACGATGGGCTCGCAGCTCTTCCTGTTGAAGCTGTTGCCACCCTGTTGTCGTTAGGGCCTGGGGAGCTTTCATGAAGGAACGAATGACGATTCGGGCCTTCTCGGGAGTGTTCGCGTGCAGATCCTGCAAAAGGGACTGGGCCTTGTCTACGGGTAAGTACGAAATCGTGTCAGACAGAGAGATAAAATCAAACGGATACTGGGGAAGCACTTCAAGAAGATTTCCGCAGTGATAGTGGATTTGCGTGGACGAGCGCTTGACCGCTTCGAAGACTGAGCGGTGAGCTTCATAAGGCAGACCCTCTTCGTGAAGAATTTTACTAAGAAAAAGAACCTGCATAAAATAGTTCTTCCTTGCCAGTTGAGTCTTCAGCACGCGCTCGAACTCCTCTTGAACAAGCTGATACGGCGGTCGTTTTTCAGTTCTCTTTTCAGAAGCTCCACTAAAATGACCTTTGTAGAGAAAACGATTGAAAACATATTCGCTCGCCACAATCCGCAGAAAAGTCTGCCAGCGTTTATGCGGCCAGTGCTCATCGAAACGCCGAATCTGATCTTCGATTGTCTGGGCCTCAAAGACCTCGGAAAAGTCGCACATCAGATAGTCTCGAAAAAGAACTCCGAGCTTCTGGAAGTGTTTCTCCCATCGGCCCAAAAGAATAAACCCGTTCGGCTCCCAGCCCTCACGACGGCTTGTCCAGTAGTCGTGGGCCGGCACCGACAGACTCAGGCGTTGAAAAAGCTGGAATCGCGAATCCGATTTGGGCTCCCCGTTCTGGACAGCTCCTCGATAACCCAAAAGAAAAAGCCACTCTTCATAACTCAGAATTTGAGCGGCGCGATGCCGAAGCTCACAAAGGTACAGTTGCGAGGGGCTCATATCGACGACGTGGAGCTCTTGGGGATTTCTGGCAATCAGCGGAAGACAGCGCGCGCCCGAACCGGCAATGCTGAAGACGCGCTTGGAATTTTCCGGAAGAAGTCGAAACTCCACCTGGGTGTCTTCGTTCGAGAGTGTGTAGTTTAAATCTGAAAAGTACTCTTGCGCCATCTTAGTTCCTTGTCAAAAGAGATTGGTCCGCTTGAAGCCGAAAGCCCACGAAGGTGCCGCCGGTCTGGTCATAAACAATTGATGTTAAAGAGGCCGTTCGGCCATAATAGTTTTGCGCAAAGACCGTCGCACTCCAGATCTTTGCAAATTTATAGGTGTACTCGCCGGACACAAAACTATCCTCGGTCACATCATTGTAGAAGCCTTGAATCAGAACCTGATGACGGCGGGAATCGTATTGAAGGGCGGTATAATACAAAGACTGGGGATCCATGACGCGATAAGGATCTTCGTTCTCAAAGGATGTGATCTGGGGGGTCAAAGTCCAGTCGTTCCAAAAGATATCAAGACCAAAACTTCCAAAATTTAAACTTCGATTGAGAATCAAATCATCATCACGGTTGTTGTAGGTGGTCCCGGCCTCGAACTTGGGAACAACTTTTTCAAACGCATAACTGGCCGCCACACCTTGAGTCTGCTGATCTAAGGCCTGAGCCCCGATCAAGGCCACCTGAAGACCAATCAGATCAAATTTCAAGCGCGCCCCGGCGTTGGCCCCAGCAGATTCGAGAGGCTCCAGATACCGAGGCAGCGGTTGCGGGAAACTATCCCGCTGAACATCCCACATCAGGGCCACATCCAAAGACCACTTAGGTTGAACAAGACTTCCTACAATTCCGGAAGAATGGGACAGCTGATAGGACAAGGGTTCCCAAAAAAGACGTTCAAATCGTCGTCCCGTCCACACGTCCAAAGACGGAAGAATCCAGGATTCACTCCAGCGGGCTGACTGGCGACCGACCTTTAGAAAAAAAATGTCAGACGTGAATTCTCCGTAGGCCTCGCGAAGAAAGCCTCCGTTTTCAAAACGCCGCCACTCTTTCTGGTCTTCCGAGGCGGCATCAAATTCAAGAAAACCATCGATAAAAAAGTTGAGATTTTGAAACTTAACTGTCACCTCGGATTGAGCTAGAAAACGGCTTGCGAGAATCTCATCGGCCGCGGCACTATCAAGTCGACTTGAAAGATTCCATTGAACGGACGCGAGGGTCACATTCGAAAAGAGAAAGAGAAAAGCGAAGCTGTGGTATCCCCCCATCTATTTCTGGGATTCCATACTTCGCACGGTGAAGAAGGTGTCTTCAAAAGAGTCGTTTTTCATTTCGAGTATCTGAATTTTAGAGGATGTTTCGGCAGGATCCACAATTCGAATGACGGAAGGACGAAGGGCTCCAGCGAGCTGCTGATAGCTTTCAAAGTACGCCCGCTTCAGAATTGTTTTTCCGTTGCTGGCCAGATACTCGGTCTTGAGAGGGCGATTGGTGCTCTTCTCGATCCAGAGTCGAATCGCAGCGTAGGTCAAGTTGTCTTTGTTGGCCTTCAAGAACATTTGCAAAAGCTTACCATCTTCCTTTTCGATGGTAGGGGTGTAGTCCCCGTGCCATCGAGTTCGAGAGATGTCCCCGTTGGCAACCTGCCCCGATAGTTTTTGCGCAAGCGATAAGCGCATGGAGCGTTTCAAATTGGGCACATAGGCATGAAACTCGCGATCGAGCATGAGCATATTGCGACCGCGATCCCGGGCGGGAGCCTTCGTGACGATCATGGTTTTATCTTGGCCTTTTAAAAAGACTTGAAATTCGGATTCATCATCTTCGCTCTTCACGACAATTCGCATCGAATAGGACTGCGAAGGATTGCGGATCTCATCCGCTTTTTTTAACCATTGATCTGCGGACTTCGAATTCGCGGCGTTTCCAAAACTGAATCCGAAACTGAATATCAGAACGAAGGCTTTTCGGACGAGCTCAATTTTCATAATGACACCCTTTGAGAGTGGACTATACTACTCTCATGTCCCTACTCTACAAGATTGAAAATCTCGAGTACAGCTATGACTGGAATCAACAAAAGATCCCCGTCCTCAAGGGCGTAAGTCTTGAGATCCCCAAGTCCTCTTTTATCTGTTTGGTGGGTCCCAGCGGCGTGGGAAAGTCGACACTTCTCAACTTAATGGGGTTTATTGATCACCCTACGAAAGGCCAGATCCACTTTAATGGATCCCCGACACATGGTCTCAGCGAAGAACAGAAAGAAAATCTTCGTCTGAAGAATGTGGGATTTGTTTTCCAATCCTACTATTTGATTCCGACGCTTTCTGTTTTTGAAAATGCGTCTTACTTTTTATCGTCACTGGGTTACCGTAAAGCGGAGGCCAAGTCGTGGACGTTGCATGTTCTCGATCTTTTGGGCCTTGCGGATCACGCGCAGAAGCGGCCTTTCGAACTTTCCGGAGGTCAACGCCAGCGGGTCGCCATCGCTCGCGCCCTTGTGAAAAAGCCCCAGGTCATTCTTGCGGACGAACCCACCGCCAATCTGGATTCCGAGACCGCCGATAAAACCATTCAGGCCTTTCAAAACCTACAAAAGACCGAAGGCACAAGTTTTCTGTTCGCGACTCACGACACCCATTTGATGAAGTATGCCAAGCGAACCCTTCAAATGAAGGATGGTCTTGTTTATGAATGATCTTCTCACTCTTGCGTGGCGAAATCTTTTTCGAAATCCGCGAAGGACTCTAGCGAGCCTTCTTACGGTGGCTTTTGGAACGGCCGGGCTATTAATTTTTCAAGGTTTCAACACCGGCATTATGAATCAGTACCGAGAGAATACGATTCGTGGTTACTACGGCTACGGTCAAGTCTTCTCGAAGGGGTATTACGGACGAGTCACCGAAAAGCCTTGGGAAAATTGGATTCCCGATTGGAAAGAGTTCGATTCAAAACTGAAGACTCTTCCCGACATTCGAGAAACCTTTCCGCGGCTCTCGTTTTACGCTTTCCTTGTGAAGGGTCAGGTCACTCTCGGGGGTCGCGGCGAAGGCATCGTCAGTGAACGCGAAAATGATTTTTTCAATCAGCTGAACTTTATTTCCGGTGGGCCCCTTCAGTCTGAGGATGAGGTCATTTTGGGAAAGGGCCTAGCGGAGAGTCTGGATGCCAAAGTCGGAGACACCCTCACCGTTCTGACTCAGACGATTCAGGGCCAACTAAACGGGGCGGATCTGCGTGTCGCGGGAATCTTTCACATGGGCATTAAGGCCATCGATGATCAGTATTTTCGATTAAGCCTTTCACAGGCCCAAACTCTTTTAGGAACGGATCGAGTCGAGTCCTTTTCACTCAAGACTTCGGGTGTTGGGTCTTGGGAGAAAGTCGACTCTCAAATTCGTGGACTCTCCGACCGCCTTGAGGCCATTCGGTTCGAGATTCTCGATAAGATCTACTATCAGAATTCCATCGATTTTCTTGAGGCTCAGTTTTCCTTTATTCGCTTCATTATCTTTTTGATCGTGGCGCTCGGAATTTTTAACACGATTGCGGTCGGTCTGCTTGAACGTGCTGGAGAGCTGGGTGCCCTTCGCGCCAACGGAGAATCCCGCCGTCGAGCCTTTCAGATTCTTCTTTCCGAGTCGGCCCTAGTGGGCCTGATCGGCGGACTTCTCGGTGTTGTCGTAGCCCTTGTTTTGTGGCTGGCCCTCTCCGGGGGAATTCCCATGCCACCAGGCCCGGGGATCACGCGGCAGTATTTGATCTATCTTGAAATTCAACCCTCCCATCTCATCCAAGGGCTGATTTTGCCTATGCTGGCCACCATGCTCGCCAGTCTGATCCCAATCCGACGCCTGCTGAACCGCTCGATCCCAAGCTTGCTGCGAGCGACATAGGCTAGATTTTTTGGCTTTTGACGTTCCGTTCGAGGGTGGCCAATAGTCGATTACTTGCCTGATGAGCGATGCTAGGATCGCCCTCCCCGTAGTGAGCGCACACGGTCGCTGACCAGGGCGATTTCGCGATCCGTGAGAGTGCCCATGTGGCCTTGGATGCTCGCCAACTGAACACCGTGCTTTTGGCAAAGCTTGTAGATTTCTTTCACTTTGACCCAGTCAATGTCCCGACCAAGAGTAAAGCTCTCGTAGCGCTCCTCAAGGGCTAAGACTGCGGTCTCGGCCAAACAGGCGTACACCGTATTTCCCGGAAGTCCAAGGTCACAGGTCAAATCGTAGGGGCCCGGAAGAACCAGCTCGCCCGACTCCATGATAATCAAATCGGGACGCTTCTGCGCGTCTTCTTTTGTGAAATCAAGCGGACGAGAACAATCGCAAACTACGCAGCCAGGTTTCAGCTTCATCACATCCACAACTTTGTGATCCAGGGCGGAGGTCGCGGTCACAAGGGCATCGACTTGCGAAGCCCATTCATCGGCTTGAGTGGCACAGATGACTTCACACTGGGGCGCCATTTGCCGCAGTTCTCTTGCAAGCTCCTCCAAGCGCTCCATTCGTGGGGCTACGATTATCAATTTCTTAAAGACCAGGGCCAAGAGTTTTGCCGAAACACGCCCGATGGAGCCAGTCGCCCCAATCACCATCGCCGTCCCCTTCACCTTTCCACTGTCAGGATCGAAGCTCAGAAGATTCATTCGCTTCACCACATCGTACAGACCCCAAAGAGTCGCCGAGGCACTCAAGCTGTTCCCGGTTGTGACCGGCAGCGGAGAATTCTTATTGATCGTCACTCCAGAATCTCCGACGATTTTTGTATAGGCGCCAAGACCCACGATTTTCGCACCACGGTCTGCGGCATCTCGGCAGCAGTGCTGGATCTGCGCGTAAGTGATCTCAGGATCTTGATTTTTGAGAACCTGCGGCGTCGCCCACAACGCATAGATCAGGCCATTCACGGTCTTTCCTGTTTTTTGGGATACAACATTTCGAACTCGACCAAAACGAATGGGCGGAAGCTTTGACACCACCTGATCAAAATCTTTATGGTAGGCCTTTGGAATCTGCCGAATCATTGGGCCCACAACAGGAACTCGCTCAAAATCCCGATGGGAAAGAGCGTGAACGATAAAAGCG
Source organism: Bdellovibrionales bacterium (assembly GCA_046336915.1). Classification (GTDB taxonomy): domain Bacteria; phylum Bdellovibrionota; class Bdellovibrionia; order Bdellovibrionales; family Bdellovibrionaceae. The sequence continues at coordinate 18,336 of JBKDHV010000028.1, read as the reverse complement.
AAGTCCGGCTCTTTTTCCCGAGTTGCCAAGCTTTGCACTTTTCGAAGAGTCTTTGAAAGCCGCACCTGAGTGGAATCGGATCGCGCGAGCGCATACTTTTTAACGGATTGAATCGTCTGAGGATCAACTTGCAAGAGCTCTTGCCAATCTTCAAAATTCAGACTGGCAAATCGCTGATGGGCCAGCCGGAGTGTGCACTCAAGAAGAGCGTAGTTCATAAAGGGACTAATTTGGTAGCGAACGGGAAAGAGCGAAATCAGGCTTTTAAAATTATATGCGCGAAGGTGTTTTTCGAGTCCCGCGTGCAAGGACCAGGTGATGACTTCTTTATTTTCAAAAATCTTGGGCTGATCTCCCATGTAATGCAGAAGTGCAAGATCCGCCACCACGTAGCGACAGTCCTCAATCTGTTGGCGCATCAGTTCGAGAGTCTGTTTTTGAATCCGCACAACCGGCGAAGAGGAATTGCGTCGAATCGAGCGACGAGAAGCTAGATTCAAGCTGGTCGTAGCTAGAGTCATCAGACCCGGAAAGGGCCGAACGACAAGAGGAAGGCCCGTAATCAAACTAAGGTCCCCAAAGCGTACGCGGGACCCCGGTTGGTGACGAATGTACTCCTCAATCTCGGTGCAGGTTAAAGACGCCGGAAAGTAGAACTGGGACTCTCGCGCGAGTCTCCCCTTTTCGAAGGCAGTCTCGAGCGACTGAATATTCAGGATTTCTTTTAGCCCCGTTCCGTCACATAGGGGAACGGAACTAGGCGTGTTCATAATATCGAAGTAGGTGTGATGGATATAGCTCTGATTGCGAAGGCAAGGTGTGGGCGGAAGTGAGGTCATCGCAAAAACATCAACATCGGCCTGCAGACTTGAAATCAGATTTTTCACATTCGTGACAGAATAATTCGCGCCGAAGCGTGAGACTTCGAAATGCGCGCCTTTGTACTCGAAACGATGTTGGACGTCCCAAGCCGAAGAGCCAAAATTAATTTCAGCGATTCGAAAGGAAGTCTTCATAGCCTCTCCAAAATTGGGACTCGTAGTCTTCAAACTCCGAGCACCAGTCGGTTCCCAAGACGTTTTGGGTCGTCGTGCGATCGAATTCAGGAAGCCCCATCGCGTATCGCAATTGCTCTTCGGGTAAGTTCAAAGCGAATGAGCCCATCTTAATCATAGCGGCATCGGGAACCTTTTCCAAAAAATGAAGAGGAACATGACCTAGTCCAAAGTGGGAAAACAAAGACTGATAGAGCTTTTGAATCGTCACACCCTCTTCAGGAACAAGATGATAACTCTGGAATCCGGTTTGATCCACGCTGAGCGCGTGCTGACAGATCTTCACAAGGGCCTGAGCCGCCTGATCGACCGGAACCAAGGGAAGTCGAGCCTGGGGATGCCCGGGCACCGGCAGGACCCAAGGCCACTTGGCTAACCAGGGTCGCAAACTGCGAATTCTTTCTGCGACCTCGTAGGGACCATCAATTCTTTGGATTTGTCCCTTTTCGCTTTCCCCGACCAGCACACCCAGGCGAAGATTCACTCGAAGAGGACTTGAGCCCATAAAATTTCGCACTAATTGTTCCGCTTGCGCCTTACTGCGGGAATAGGCATCGGGAAAATTCGAGTCAAGATCCAGATCGTTGGGCCCCACGCGAGAGCTTTGAAAGTTGCTCACGGCCGCAATTGAGCTGGCATTTAAAAAGACCGGAATCTGGGCTTCAGCCGCAATCTGAAGGGCCACATGGGTTCCGTGCACATTCTGAAGATAAGTTTCTGCAGAACCCGCGGAAAGATTGTACAGGCCCGCTAAATGAACTAAAGCCGCATACTTTCCGGGCTGAAGAAGCTGATCTTCCAATCCGCCCTTCCAGCGTCGAAGATCTCCCTGGATGGCTGAACCCGGAGATCGCGAAAGAACATCCACCTGGCCGATTTTTTTAAGGCCGCGGACGACGTATTGCCCTAGAAAGCCAGTTCCTCCCGTGACAAGGAACCGAGGACTCGCGCTCATGAGTTCACCATGACTCCAATGGATCGTTTTAAACACTTCACTTTGACTTCATCCACATTTCCAAAAAGAACCTCGCCGTCCCCAAAGAAGGTGATTTTCTTTTGCGCCCCTTTGGCTCGAATTCGAAACTCCGGTGTTTCAAGCGATTTGACTCCGGGCTGTTCTCGTAGATTTCCCATGAAAACTCGAAGAGATCGCTCGATTTGTGAAATTCGATTGTTCGATTCGATGACAAGAAGATTCACCAGACCATCGTTGTGGGCCGTGTAAGGCGCCGTGAGAAAATTCTTTCCCAGCGTCGGTTGATTGTTCACCAAAACAAAGGGGGCTTGGGTCGTAAACGACTTCTGGTTGGGAAGCTCCACTTCGATCTTCCAGTCGTCGAAGTTCCAATCCAGAATGGTTTGCAAAAGCGAAAGCGAGTACACCATGGGGCCTGTCGTTCGGACAAGACTTTGCGCCCAACGCCCCGCCTGTCGTCCAAGCTCGGGAATCTCAGGGTCCTCACTGACTTGAGATAAGAACTTACGAAGTTGATTGGCTTTCGAAGCCGCAAGAGCCGGAACACCGACGCCCCCATTGGTGAGCATATACTTCTTCTGACCGTTGGCTTCGACTTCAATCAGATCAATCTTTTTTTCAACACCCTCAAAAAGGAGTCGCGCGGCGCGATCCACGCGGCGTGTGATATTGATCTCTTGAGCTAAATCGTTCGCCGTCCCCGACGAAATTAAACAGATGGGTGGCAGTGGCTGTTGATCCATTTGATTCTGGATCATGCATTGCAAAGTGGCGTTCACCGTTCCATCCCCGCCGCAGATCAAGAAGGCGCTGGTTTGTTTTTCAATTTCCTCTTTCACAAAAGCATTGAGTCGCTCGAACGAATCTGAAAAATAGAATTTCAGTTCACACCTAAAGAGGGCTTCGCGGATTTTGGATTCCACGAGCTTCAAGTTAATATTTCCCGCTCGAGGGTTCATGACGACAGACACTCTCATGACGAAGCCTCCTCAAGAATTTTGATCGTTCCCGCTTTTCCATCTAAGCGGACCTTCATTCCCGTTTTCAGTTTTTTTGTCAGTCCTGGAATCGAGACGATCGTGGGAATTCCCATTTCGCGCGCGACGATGGCCGAGTGAGACAAAAGACTTCCTCTTTCTACAAGCAAGCCCCGAATACTCGGGTACAGGGGAACCCAACCTGGATCTGTTCGGTCGGCCACCAAAATTTCACCATTCAGTTCCAAATTGTCCGACGGAGACGAGATCAACTTAACCGTTCCCTCAATCAGGCCGGGACAGCAGGGAAGTCCCTTCAAATCAAAATCCTCGCCCTCATAGTTCGCAACTTCCACGGGCTTGATCAGTTCATTTCGAATGTACACGGCTCCGCGAGTCAGGACTCGAGCGTCGGGGGCTGGCTCGTTTTCATAAATTTCGTACTGCGACTTTCGGGTCTTTGCGAGAGCATTCAGATCCGCAGCCGGAAGGGCGCCATTGTAGATTCCATAGACTTCTTCAATAGTCAGATAAAAAATATGGCGAGGATGTTGAAGGGCCCCTTCACGATAAAGATCCTCACCGATCGTCTGGAAAATGGTTCTTGCCACTCCATAGATTCGAGTTCTGGCAAAACGCGTGTTCTCACGATTCTTAACCGCCAGGCGAGCATTCATTAAGACCCAGAAGTAGATCCAGCGGCGCAACCCTGTTAAGTGCTGGCGAACTTTCGCTTCGGCGACATGACGAAGGCTCTGTTCAGATTCCTCTTTGCGTGGAGCTTTCAAATAGTTCTTCAAACACACGAAAAGATAGCTGGGATCGGTGCTCAGATCGATTTCTTCAAGTTTCATCTCACTCATACAGCGAAAGCCGTACTTTTCAATGTACAGCAGAACTTCGCGGTAAAACTCTTGATGTCGACTCTGGTTAAGCGCTTCAAGTAAATCTGACGCTTCAAGGGTCAGGATCATGGATTTTAGCTCGGGATCCTGAAGGGCAAGTTCGGAAAGATTCTGCAAGGCCTTCATCGGCTCGGCACTTTCGAGTCCGCCCTCCTCCGAAATCAAATCGTTTTGTAGGGTTGAGTCCAGGTGCCCTAACCACTTCAGCGTCAGTTTACGTAAAAGACCAAAGTGCACCATGCACAGGAAGTCGTTAATAATGGGGGCCTTCCATCGCCCCAGCATTCGAGTCTCAATCTCGCTGTAGACCCGCATCAGTTGATCGCCTCGCATCCGAGTCAAGGGTAGAGCCCTGTATTTTTCATAGTCCGTGCGGAACTGTGAAAGGAAATCATCAACAATAGATTGAATGGTCCAGTGATAGACCAGAAAGTTAAAGCCTGAAATGAAGCGACGAATTTTTCCCTGAAAAGTCTTCCAGGACGGATGAGGTTGAATTCGATCTTCAATCTCATCTGAAAGAGCTTCTGAAACTCCCATCATGGTTTCCATAAATTCACGGTTCATCTTGAAACCAGGCAAGACCCCGACCAGCTTGTACCAGTTAAACAGGTTGTAATAGACCCGGCCCTTGATACAGCCCAACATATAGCTCAAATAAGAATCCATCTCTTTGATGACTTGATTGGGAACTCCAAGAATTTCACAGAATTGCACATAAACCGCGCGGTAGTTTCGAAGAGCAAAAGAGTAACTTAAAGGCGAGGTCAGTCCTCCGTAGGATTCGACGATGTTGGAATTGTCCCAAAGATTTGGGTATCCCACGAGGTCGTTTTGCAAGTTTGTCACGGGTCGGGTCTGAAGGACGTAAAGCTCACCGCCGACGATGGCCCACTCAATATCCTGAGGACGGTGAAAGTGATCTTGAATCTTCCGCCCTAGAATCCACAGCTGCGAAAGCTCGCCCTCTCCTAAAGAAGCCTGGTGAACCTTTGAACTTTCGATCTCCGTGGTCTGACAGTGACCTTGATGGGAGCGCGAACGTCCCACTTGATTCAGCTTTTCAACGACTTCCGATCGAAGAACTTTTCCCGAGCTCATCTCAAGCCAGAAAGAATCCGCACTCAACAGGCCCGAAACAAGGCCTTCACCGACTCCGTAAACACTACTCACGGTAAAAGTATCCGTCTTTTGACTGACGGGATCACAGGTAAAAAGAACTCCCGATTTTTCGGGATCAATCATCTTCTGCAAAACGACCGAAATCGAAATTTTACTCAGATCTAAACCTTGAGTTTTGCGATAAACAAGACCCCGCTCTGAGAATCCAGAACTCCAACACTTTTTGATAAACTTCAGTATTTCTTCAGGTTCTTTCACATACAGAAAGCTCGACAACTGCCCGGCAAAAGAGTGGGACGATCCATCTTCATCAGCCGCGGAACTGCGGACCGAAAATTCGCCCGCAGGAAGGATCTTCAAGGCCTGGTCCAGATGACTTTTCAAAAACGGAGTCGCGGGTTTTGATTCGAAAAGTGCGTCGATGGCTTTTTCACACTCGGCCCCAGTGATGCGTGCCTCGCGAAAGGACTCGAGGGTCCTCTCCAGTTCTGACTTTAAATTGTGAGTTGCAATAAACTCTTGAAAGAAACGTTTGCCGAAGACCACCCACGCCGGCACAGGAAGCCCCGCCTGCGACATCAGATACAGGTTATGGCCCTTGCCGCCCGACTCACGACGACTAAAGCTGAGAGTAGACTTCGGTGTGACGATCATAAAAGAGCCCTCACAAATGCAAACAAAAGAAGAACATAATGAGTTAAAAGATACAGACCCGAAAGAAGTCGATAGATTCCAAGACCCTTGACTTCTCGTTTCAGGCTGACCAGAAGACTGACTCCTATATACAGAACGCCCGCCGCCCAGAGTCCAGGCATGATTTCAAGACACGCCATCTGCAAAAGCCCCAGGCCCAGAACAACTTGGCTGAAGCTCAGAGCTAAGGCGCCGGTCACACCAAAAAGTGAAGAGTAGGTCATAACACCTTCTCGTTCTTCGCTGGGGGCGTAGGTCTTTCGCGCAAACTCAAAAAGATTAAAAAAAGCCCAGTTGGCGAGCAAAAAGAGAAGGCCCTCGCGACGGGTGAGACTCTCAACATTTCCGCCACTGGTGCCCGCTCCGCTTGTCGCGGCTAAGAGAACTGAAACGAAAGTGTGAGTGATCGCGTAGGTTGTTAGGTGCGGACGCAGGAAAGATCCGACAAAAAATTCTTCAAACATCAAGAGCGAAAACAGAATCGCAAAACTGTGCACAACAAAAACCGCGGGCCCCAGCCACCAACTCAGACCCAGCTCCAGAAGCAAAAGGACCAAGATCCAAAGGCGGACTTGATCGACTTGGACCGCGCCTCGAGCGAGCGGGCGGCTAGGATTGATCTTCAGATCCGTCTCAAGGTCCTTCATTTCGTCAAACAGCCGAAGTCTTAAAAAAGCGCTCGTCAAGATCACAAGACTGATCCCCAGATCTAGGCTCGAGACTCCCTCGGGTCCTCGGAAATACAGACCGTTCGCCAAAGTAAAGACGAAAATCAAGGGCCCGTACTGCCCCACAGGGAATCGCTCTCGAATGAGAAGAAGCAAACTACTCGTCAAAGAGCACTCCCTCACCCTTTAAAAGGGCGGCACGCAAAACACTGTATTCCACTTTCGAGTGATGTCGCGGATCCATCGGGATCTTCTGAACGAATTTGATCTGATCAACAGGAATTCGATTCTTTTCGAAGAGGGTGCGAATTTGCTGACGAGCTTTTTGAGCTTCGGGTCGAGCTAACAGAAGATCCGGCTTCAGCTCTATGACAGCGCAAGTTTCTTGGTCCTTTTCACCGGCCGGAAGACCCAGGAAAGCACAGCGCGCGGTGAACTCAAGACGTTTCAACAAGATTTCAGCCTGCACGGGGAAGTAGAACTGACCTTGGCGCTCGATCGCGTTGTTCACACGGCCGACGATTCTGAGATTATGATCCGCGTCCTGGTAGGCCAGATCTCCCGTGCGATGCCAAACTCGATTTTCACGGTCTAAAATTTTGGTCGAAGCGAAAGCCTCGGGGTTGTTGTAATAGTCACGGCAGACATGATCGCCGGTGCAGATGAATTCTCCCACTTCGCCGGGTTGAACTTCAAACTCGGCCCAGCCCTTTTCACCCAAGACGATGGGACCATTCACGATGCGAATAAACTTGGATTGGATATCTTCAGAAATTTCACCCACATTCACACCGTTTTCGACGCTCTCGTCCCCAGCGGATGAATCAGCAGCAAGCATTTGGCGACCCTCGATGTGGGCCATGGGCTCGGCCTCGGTGGAACCATAAAGAATCCAAAGATCCAATTGAGGTGCGATTTTATAAAAGGCTCGAACGTCGTCTTGGCTGATCGGAGCGCCGCCGGTGACGACTCGACGAAGTCCAGAAAGAATTATTTTACGATCAGCACAGTATCGCGCAACTCCTACCAACATCGAGGGAGAAAGAGTCGTGCAGGTCACCTTCTGGTGAAGGATCTGCCCTGTCAAAAGCGCAGAATCCGTTGCCGCCGGTTGAGCGAGATTCACCGCAGGTAAAAGTGTGGTCACTCCTGTTGCTAGCGAGTTCAAAGAAAAAATCGGAAAGGCCGGCATATCCAGATCTTGTTGGGTGTAAGGAATTACATGGGTCAAAGCGAAGTGCTGAGCGACCAGAAACCGATGGGTTCGATTCGCCCCTTTCGGTTTTCCCGTGCTTCCGGTTGTAAAGGTAATCAGTGCGGTTGATTCACTCTCGACCGCGGCGAGCTCGGATCGTTCAGAACTAAAGACTTCGCTGTAACGATGATTTCCGCTTTGACCAGGGCCGTACAGAATTCGAATCTTCATGTTTTCAAATTCAGGAACCTGTTGCACCAGTTGAAAGGCCGCTTCAAAGCTGATCATGGCTTTCGGTCGCACACACTCAGCACTCGCTCCCAAATGATGACTGCGGGCCCAGGAATCCAAAAAGACAGCAATGGCTCCGATTCGTTGCACAGCGAACATAGAAATATACATATCCACGCTCATCGGAAGAAAGATGATCACTCGATCGCCCTTTTGAATTCCAAGATTCAAAAGCCCTTGCGCCAATCGCGCAATCCGATCTTCAAGTTCACCGAACGTGATCTTATCGTGGGCGATTTGAGTTTCATGATTTCCATCCCAAGATCTCAGACTTTCGGCTTTCGCCCACATTAAGGCCACCTTATCACCGTGCTCTTGAACATGCTTTTCCATAAAAGAGATGACGTTATTCCGCACGCTCTCTCCCGCCTGGTAACCAATTGGATGAATGTAAGACGCAATCTCTGTCGCAATCACATCGGCATGGGACCACAACAGTCCATGCCCGCCGTCTTGAAAGCTTCGAGTCTGCAGATAGGGATATTTTTCCAAGGCCTGCATTTGAATCGAATTCGTTTGAATACCATCTTGCTCACCAAAATAAGAGTAGCCGAGCAGCGCGTGAGAATCATCCGGAAGCTCGCTCACCTGAGATTGAAGCGCCCGTCCGCGGAGGGCTTGGTACCACGACTGAACTCCCGACAGCTTCTCGAGCTTTTGGGTATAGGTCGAAAGAGTTTCAAGTGTATGAGGAAAGATCATCGAATCAAAAAAGGTACGGTAGCTTTTTTTGTGATGCATTTGAATCAGAACATCCTTGAGACCTGGAATTTGCATCAGAATCCTTTGAGCCAACGAGGACTTCGTTTCACTCTTGACGTAGGGATTGATCAAAAACGCCCGCTCAATTTTGTGGGAGTACGAATCTAGATTGGAAAGAAAGCGAAAACAGCCCCAGGAGTGAGCGACGACCAAGACCTTGCGTTCAGATGTTCGGATCTGCTCGATCCAGTCGCTTTCATAGGCCTCGACGATGTGGGCCTCGAAGTCTTGGGGAAGTTTCGAGATCAAGAGATCCCAATCCGAGGCGTGACCTGGGTTTCCGTGAAGAAAGAAGACTTTGATCATACTTTGATCCCTCGCATTTGCAGTCGATAGCCATCCAGAAGGCTTGGGTTTTTGCGGTAACGATAATCCGAAACGGGAACGTCCAAAGGCTGAAGGCGTCCCGTGGACTGAATCTCAGTCAGCAGATCAAATCCAACATCGGCCTCGATTTCAGAGGTTTGCAGAAGAGTCTTCAAGTAGTCTTTCCGATGAGAGTCGACTTTTTGAACTCGCAGAATCGGCCCATCGTCGATTTTCGAAGTCATCTGGTGGATGGAAAAACCACTATGCTCCCCTTCCAGATGGGCCCAAAAATCACACATTAAACCTCGCTGCTGGGGCAGCAGCCCGTGGTGAATGTTCAAGCATCCCAATCGAGGTTTGTTTAACAGCTCCTCGCGATAGATGACTCGTGTACGAGCGTTCAAAATTAAATCGAGCGGCTCGTTTTCGATTAATTTTAGAATCTCCGAACTCTTCGGGGAATTCGCGACCTTGACCCATTTCCCCTGCTTCTCAAAGGCCTGACGGCGTTGCTGTCGACTGGAATCCAACGAATTCTGAATCAGCGTCCAGCCCATACGGGGGGCCGAAAGCGAGAAAATCATCCCAAAGGCCTTCAAATAGACCGAGCTTTCTCGGTTCTCGATCTCGATAAGGCCCACGACAGACGGATGCTGCGCCAGTCTCAAAATGAGACGGTTATAATTCTCTGGAACAAAGGTCAAAGCTGAGGTGACAAGACAAGTTCGCATGAGCAAGGGAAGGTGCAAGCCTAAGACCGCCACAACATCGAGTTTAGGCTCTAGCCCCTGAAGAACTCTTCGACAGGGGCGAAATTAGGCTCACAAGGGTTGTGTCTGGACCCCATTCCAGTTCCTGAAGTGGTACAAGTCGAGAGTCTAGATCTTGCGAAAGTCGAGGATTTTACGACTCCCGTCCTAAAGACTTAGGGCTTTGAGCCCGATTTTTTAGACATGAGTCCTGAGAACCAATCCCCTTCGAAGACTTTCGCAAAACTCAGCTGGGCTTTTTTCGGGCTGATCATGCTCTGGAACTCTCGATCTTTTGCTCAAGATTTTTTTTACAACACGCCAGGGAGTGAAAATCTCTTTGAGATCAAAGTCGAGAATCGATCCGAAGACTCTGAGCCGCTTTGGATCGTCTTTTACGAAAACGACTATCTGGAAGAGCTGTCCTATGAAATTCCCGCGCGCTCGACTCAAGTGATTGACCTCGAAGGCCTGAAACAGCCGAACTGGACGTTCTCTGTTGTCACAAAATCGTCTCTCGTTCGCCCCGTCTGGAGCCCGCATTCCTGGCAGCTTCGGGCCCACACTCGGTATCAAGTGGATGTTAAAGACCAAAAAGCGGTTTCCCTGCAGATTTTCAATCTTTTCCTGGAAAAACAAAAAGGAGTCTTACGTTACACAGACACCCAAGGCGAAGTTCTACAAGAAAAGTCCATCCTCACTGCGGGTTTTCGAAAAACGATCCAACAGCTTGAAACCCCACCGCCCGGCGCAAGTCTTCTGACCTTCGAGTCCGAGCAACCCTTGATCATCACAAGTGATAAAAAAGTGAACCCGCTGCGCGACACACGCCGCCCAGTTCCCAATCAAACCAAACACTTTCTTGTTCAAAACCGAAACGGAGGCCCCAGCTTTGTCGCTCCGATCGAAGACCCAAAACTCATTGCGATCGCCCGAAAAGAAATCCAAGATCCCCAAGGCTACATTGTCTTCGCCGATCTCGAGATCAACCCGCAACAGCCCAATCGCGACTTCTCATCCCCTACAAAAAACTACTGGTCCTGGTCCATCCGAAAAGTCACCGCCATGACCCAAATCGGCGCCGACTGGTGCCACGCCTATCCCGAAGTCATCGAACGAATGCTCACCACATTCCTGACCCAACAAAAGGTCTGCTTCCGAGGCCAAAGAATCATCAGAGAACTAACCCCAAAAGAAGTCGAATCCGGCCAACTCCAAAACTAGAACCTATCCAAAATTTTCAACATCTCGAGAGAAAAACCATAACCCCACCCACCACAAAGTGAACCGGTTCACCCTACTCGAAGGTCCACTCTTTGAACCCCTTCTTCAGGGCTTTCTCAAGATCCGTGCGATCGATTTCATAGACATTGGAATTGCCCGTGGGGGCACCACACACTTGAATTCGCATCAAACCATCGTTGCGGTTCGAGCGACTGTGCACTTTGATTCCTTTAAGCTCTTTTTCCATCACCTCGAGAGGAATCTTCTGGCCCATACCGCACTGAAGGCTTCCGTCGGGTTTATAGACCTTCACTTTTAGCATGGCAGCTCCCGTCCCTGTTGCAGCTGGACCTACAGAGGCGGAACTACCCGCGCTCTCACGTTCCGCCTTCTGTCCTGCAAGAGCCTCATTTTGTTTTTGAATCTCTCGGCAGGGTTGATTCTGGCAAGCCAAGAGTGCGGTGAACAAGATTAGAATGACAAAACGCATAGGTCTCCGTTTCAAGGAATGTAATGAAAGGGCTCAGTTACATTCTGCAAAAAGGACAGATGATAGAGGTTCGCCTCTCCGGAAATAAAAAAGATGGATTTCGTTTTTTCGTCCACAGCCGGCTTCGAAAAAACTCCACGCCCGGGTTCGAAGCTCGCCGCGAGTCGACCGGATTTCAAATCGATCGCCTTGAGCAAGCCCTGGGATTCTCCGAAAATCAAGTAAGGTTCCATCACGACAGACTCGGTGGCGAGTCCCTTCAGTCCCTTCACTTCGGACACCAGTTCACCGGAGTCGGCCTTTAAACGCAAGATTCTCGAATCCGTTGTCGAGACAAAAATATCTTCTCCCCACAGTGTCACAGCTGAATACGACCCAGCGGGATACGTCCAAACAATTTGTCCTGTTTCAGCGCGAAGAGCATAAACTTTGTCATCGTAACCTGAAATTAGAACCGTATCTTTGTAGGGAACCGCACGAGCATCAATATCCTTGAACCGTTTGTTTCGGTTCAAATTCTGCTCCCAAATCACCTGACCCGATTGCGCATTCAAAGCGACAAAAGAGCCTTCACTAAACCCAACGTACACTACTCCATTGAACACAAGGGGGCTCGCGGCTCCGCGAATGGTCAGCAGACTGTTGTCAGGCTTTGCATACACCCACATCTGTCGACCATTCTGGGCATCCAGGCCGAACACGATGTTTTGAGCATTATGAAAATACAGAAACCCTGTTCGAGTATCCAAAACGGGCGAAGAAAGATTCTCTGTCGAGCTTGAAAAGCTCCAAACCGTGTCGCCTGTCTTAAGATCCAGAGCCGAAGCAGTTCCATCATTGGCGGTCACATAAACGCGATCCTTAAAAACCAAAGCACCGGCTTCAACGCCGCCCTTGAAGGATTTTTTCCAGATCTGTCGTCCCCATCGTCGACTGATAAGAACAAGCTCTTCCAAGTTGTTCCCCTGAAGAACGACGTCCTCAAGCACAACGGGCGTCATGCGATTCATTTTGCGATGGACATTAAAGTTCGGTGCGGTGTGAGTGGGCTTCACCCAGCGGGTTTCAAAATTCGCCTCGTGAGCAATCGGCACCGAGGTCCGTTGAAGTCCTGAACAACCCGCAAGCAAGATAGAAAAAAGGGAAGAACTTAAGATCCTTGTTTTTGGGACCACTTCAACGACCTTTTAAATTTTTGAGCTTCTTTGTAGATCCAACGATCCGGACGAGCGTCTTTTGCGTTCAAAACTTGATCGTACTGGGCCTCGGCCTCTGTGTAACGAGTCAAGTGCTCAAAGCACAGGCCCGACTTCAAACGTGCAAAATCATGAAGATAAGTCCAAGCCTTTTCATTCATCACCTGACGCCAGACTTGAACGGCCTCTTCACACTTGTCGGCATTCGCAAGCCAATCGCCCTTTTTCATTAGAGTTAATCCGCCAAGAACGGATTTCCCGGTGACCTTCATGTTCTTTTCGATCGCCGCTAAAACTTCGCCTTCTTTATTGAGGGATTGAGCCAAGTCTGAGGCCATCAAGACGGCCATCTGCGAAGCGTTGGTTTCTCCTTTGGCCTCGATAAACTTGATCACGCGCGTGAGCAGTTCGTCTGGATTCACTTTTGGCGGTGGCGGCGTCTTGTCCGCTGGGTTCGGGTTCTGGCTCAAGCGCCAGTTCGCATAATCGCGTTCGATTTGTGTGTAGTCGGCAAGAGCGGCGCCCTCTTGGCGTTGTTTCCGATAGTTCAGGCCCGCCACAAGACTTCCCGCGACGAGAAGGGCGACTAAGAGTCCGAGCACAAAATTGAGATGCTGACCCACCCAGTGAGCAGCCGCCTCAAGACGAGAATGAATAGAATCAAGAAAGTTTGAGGACTCGGTCATAATCAACTCCTATCGGTTGTTCACTTCTTTCAAGGTTGAAAAGGCACGGCTGGATTTACCAGGATGACGTTGTTTCAAATGTCCAATGGTGCGAATTCGCTGTTCCGCAAAGCGATCGGCCGCCGTGTGGGTTCCCACATTGTCGCGTTTCGCGATCTCAAACACTTTCATCACATTGTCGTAGACCCGCTTCGTTTTTTCAAACGCGCGCTCGGGACTGTAACCTTCAAGCTCGACGAAAACATTCATCAGGCCACCGGCGTTCACGACGTAATCGGGGGCATACAAAATTCCACGAGACTTCAGTTCATCCCCATGTCGAGGTTCCATCAGCTGATTGTTCGCACCACCTGCGATGACCTGGCACTTCAACTTGGGAAGCGTTTGATCATTGATGACAGCTCCCAAAGCGTTGGGTGAGAGAATATCACACTCAGCAAAAAGGATTTCATCGGGATGGCTGGCCCGTACTCCGAACTGATCCACATGGCGCTTAACGCGTTCCTGATCCAGGTCGGTCACGACAACTTGAGCGCCTTCATCGACAAGATACTTCACAAGATTCGAGCCGACGTTGCCAAGTCCCTGAACGGCCACGCGAACACCTTTTAAGCTATCAGTTTTGAGTTTTTCTCGGGCCGAAGCTTTGATTCCCATCAAAACACCGTGGGCCGTGTAAGGTGAAGGATCTCCGGATCCCCCAAAGTCTTTTGGGATGCCTGTCACCCAAGGAGTCTCCATGTAGATGTACTCCATATCTGTGACGCTGGTGCCGACATCTTCGGCCGTGATGTACTTTCCGTTCAAGGAATTTACGAATTGACCAAAAGCTCGGAAGAGTCCCTCGGTTTTTTGAGTCTTTGAATCTCCAATGATGACGGCCTTCCCGCCACCCAGGTTCAATCCGGAAGCGGCCGCCTTGTAGGTCATCCCCTTTGACAGACGAAGAACGTCGATCAGGGCCTCTTCTTCGGTTTTATAATTCCACATGCGGGTTCCACCCAGCGCAGGGCCGAGGGAGGTGTTGTGAATGGCGATAATGGCTTTCAGGCCCACGGTTTTATCGTGGCAAAAGATCACTTCCTCGTGTTCACCGTGCTTGGAAATCAACTCAAATGGTCCCAACTTCCGATCTCCTTTTTAAATGTTAGGAGATCATGACGGTTTTTAAACAGTGAAGCGAGACATTATGCGGAGCAAAATAGACTTTTCACTCGACGGAATCGCCGAAGTCAGGTTTTCAGAAAAGCCCTTCTCTAGAAGGAAGAGCTTGCGTCATTAAATTCTTGCGAGATGCGATCCATCTGCTTTTTACGAGACACAGACCGCTGATTCTTTTCTTTCTTAAATTTCAAAAGCTTCTCAGAAGTGGGCGTATTGTACTCGGTCCGCTCGACATCGACGACCATATCGGCTGGATCGACTGAAGGCGACTCTTGAAGGGCCGCCTGGGTGTCCTTCACTTGCTTACGAATTTGACCGTGCAGTTCTTTCTGGGCCGAAATGTTATCTTCAATCAAAGTGTTAAAGTCAGAGACTTTCGCCTGCGACAAAGATGCGAAGACAGACGCCAAAACCATAATCAAGGTGATGGTAAGCGCAAACTTTTTCATAAAGCCTCCTGCTCTGTTAACTAGCAACTCGCATGCCACCCCATAGACAAGCGGCGTGCCTTTGACCGCCGATCCGCTGTCGATTCTTTCAGCATCTGTTCGATGATCTCAAACGCCACCTCAATTTGAGACGGAAAAATCTCAAAATGAGATGGACATATTGGAAAGACTCCTTAAAGTGGTCATATGGTTAAAGAGCTTTTTCCCTCTCGGATTTATGTGGCTTCGCTTGGCGTTCGCTCACAAAAAGAGTGGAATCGTGAACTTCTAGAAGAAATTCACAAAATCCAAGCCGCTGATGAAAACGGACGTCAGTGGAGCGAAAGAAACTACTGGGGTGGCTACACCTCTTATGGCTCCTGGGACCAATTGGATCGGATGTCTTCGACGTTTCAGGATCTTGAAAAACGAATTCGCTTTCATATCGCCCGTTACGCCAAGGCCCTTCACTGGGATGTGAATCCTCGACATTTGCGCTGCAACTCTCTTTGGGCGAACATCATGCCGCAAGGAACGACTCACAGTTTTCACATTCATCCGCTCTCGGTGATCAGCGGGACCTACTATGTTTCAGTTCCGCCGAAAAGCTCGGGCCTTCAATTTGAGGATCCTCGCCATGCCTTTATGATGGCCTGTCCCCCTCGAAAAGCCAAAGCCCCTGCGGAAGACCGCGCCCACTACACCCACGCCCCCAAGGCCGGCGAAATTGTTCTGTTTGAAAGTTGGATGCGTCACCAGGTCCCACCCAATCCCGCGGCTCAAGCACGGGTGAGTGTCAGCTTCAATTATCATTGGGATCGAGAGGGCGCCCCGTGAAGTTTCAGCTCAAGGATGTCGGCTTGAAACTTGGGACCTCCCAGATTTTTCAAAACATCAATGTGACCTTCGAGGGACCCGGCACGATCGCGCTGCTAGGCCCGAGCGGTTGCGGAAAATCGACGCTCATTCGCGTTCTGTCGGGCCTTCAACCCGTCTCAACAGGTTCGGTGTCGGCCCCTCAAGGACGCCAAGCTTTTGTCTTTCAGGAGAGTCACCTTTTGAACTGGCGCCGAGCCGTCGAGAATGTGCATCTTCCGCTGGAGCTGGGCTCCAACCCTCGGTCCGATCTTGAGCACGCGCTTCGGGCCCTCGAGGATGTCGGCTTGAAGAGCGCCGCCGCTCTGTACCCGGCCGAACTTTCTGGAGGCATGAAGATGCGCGTGTCTCTGGCCCGAGCCTTTGTGACCAAGCCCAATGTGCTCTTCTGCGACGAACCCTTCAGCGCTCTTGATGAGACCACACGAGAGAATCTTCAGATTCAACTGCGAAGTCTGGTCGAGCGCGAGCGACTCACTTGTTTTTTTGTCAGCCATTCCCTCAGCGAGGCCCTTGCGGTGGCCGATGTGATTTACCATTTTCAAGGGCGCGGTGAGATCTCTCCGATCCCCTTTAAAGTCCAACGCCAGCCCCTTCCCGCTTTCCGAGAATCCGAATCCTTTCACGGTCAGTTAAAGTCCCTGAAGGGGCTGATCCATCGGGAGAGGCCATGAAAACACTTCGGCATTTGGGCCCTTTTCTTTCCGTCTTCGCAGCTCTCCTCCTCACTCTTGAGATCCTGGTGCGGTCGGGCGCACTTCCTGACAGCCTGTTTCCATCTCCAAGCCAAATTCTTGCCGCCTTTTGGGAAAGTCCTGACGAGTGGAGATTGGCCAGCTTTGAAACCGGTCAGCATGCCCTTCAGGGACTCGCGTTGAGTTTCTTTGTCGGGGGCGCGGTCTCGTTGCTTCTGTCTTTATCTCTCTTTTTGAAGCGAGCCTTCCTTCCCCTCTCGTTGTTTTTTCAAACGGTTCCGATCATTGCGATCGCGCCGCTGCTTGTGATCTACTTTGGTTTCGGGGCGCCGACCGTGGTCGCGTCGGCTACTCTGGTCTCGTTTTTTCCTGTCATGGCCAGTTTTCTTCTGGGCCTTGAAACCGTCGAGCGTGAAAAGCTTGAACTCTTTCAGCTTTATGGGGCGTCTCGGTGGCAAACTCTGATGAAGCTCAGATTGCCCAACGCTTTCCTAGCGCTCTACTCGGGCTTAAAAGTCGCGGTCGGTCTTTCGCTGGTCGGGGCCGTGGCTGGAGAATTCGTCGCAGGCTCTGGCCTTGGCGCCCTGATCGATGCCTCTCGCACCGCTCAAAGGGTGGATCGGGTTTTCGTCGCTCTTTTCTTGTTGGCCCTGATGGGGCTTCTTTTTCTTTCCAGCTTGCGGGGAATATTTAGCGTCGCGCAAAAGATCCGCCCCTTTGGGCGCGACAGCCAGGAGTGGTCATGAGACACATCGGATTCTATTTTGTTCTTCTTTTCGCTTCGATGTCTTTAAGCGCGCCATTAAAGTTGGCCCTCAATTGGAAACCCGAACCCCAGTTTGGGGGTTTCTACCAAGCGGAACTCGATCAAGAGTTCAAAAAAGCAGGCCTTCAGGTGGAGATTCTCGAAGGGGGCTCAGGAACTCCCACGATTCAAATGCTCACTTTTGGTCAGGTCGATATCGCCATTGTCAGCGCGGAAGAAATTCTGATTTCCAATGAACGAAATCCACAGAATCCCGTGATCGCTCTGTTTGCCGTCTACCACACCAATCCGCAAATTTTAATGACCGCGAAGTCGCGAGGCCTTCGGGATTTTGAAAGTTTGATGAAGACTCCAGGGACCATCGCCGCTCAAACGGGCCTGACCTATGTACAATTTTTGAAAAAGAAATATCCGAACGCAAAAGTGCAGTGGGTTCCCTACACCGGGGGCGTCTCGCCGCTTCTGAAGAAATCTGATTTCGCTCAGCAGGGCTTTTTAGCATCCGAACCGCTTTTGGCCCAGAAGCAGGGTCTGCAGATGACGACCTTCTTGATCGCTAACGAAGGCTTCAACCCGTACACAACCGTGGTGGCCGTTCGAAAGAAAGACTTTGAATCTCGCAAGAAAGATTATGTTACTTTGATTCGCACGATCCGCAAAGGTTGGCAGCGCTACCTGGAAAACCCAACAAAGGCGAATAAGTACATGGGGCAAAAGAATCGAGCCCTCGATGCCAGGACTTTTCAGGAGTCTGCGGAAGCTCAAAAAATGTTGATCTATACGCCTTCACCCGAGGCTCTTGGCACCATGGTCGAAGAGCGTTGGCAGGAGCTGATCGAGAGTCTTGTTGCGCTCAAGGTCTTGAAGAAGGCAGCCCCCGCAAGCTCAGCTTTCATAAATGTCGACTAAATTGCCGCGACGCACAATCACGGCGATTGCGCCTCGCGTCTACACTTCGTAAATTAAACTTTTATGCATATGCACTTGACTGGAGTTGAGGCTTCAGGTCGAATATAGGTGATTTGGAATACCCCAAGAATCTACAAGATTTTGACCGCCTTTTTCCCGATGACGCCAGTTGCTTGAGGTTTTTAGAGCAAGCTCGGTGG
>JBKDHV010000027.1:0-66244 GCA_046336915.1 Bdellovibrionales bacterium | reverse complement strand
CCCACCGAGCTTGCTCTAAAAACCTCAAGCAACTGGCGTCATCGGGAAAAAGGCGGTCAAAATCTTGTAGATTCTTGGGGTATTCCAAATCACCTATATTCGACCTGAAGCCTCAACTCCAGTCAAGTGCATATGCATATTGAATTTTATCAGTACAGTCGAAACACCCACGTGAGTTTCGACTTTCTTGCCCGGCCGGGGGACAAGGTACGAGTGTTTTTCGAAGGCTACGAACTTCCTGCGGAAGTGCGCACGCAATCTGTTGTTGTTCAACTTCCGGACTTTCTTCAAGAGGCCAGCGAAGTGCGATTACAATTTCAATATGCGATAAACGGAAGAACTCCGCGAAAACTCAATCCAATCTTCAATCAAGACTTTCGTTCTATCGGATTCTTTTCGCAATTTCAACCCTTTGGAATGCGCCAGGTTTTTCTTTCTGTAGACCGAGTTTCTGACCGTGCTCAGTTCAGAGTGACTTTTCGAACTCCCTCGCACATGGTTGGAATAAGTAATGGATCCCTTGTTCAAAATGAAGAGCATGATTCAAATCGAGTTATGACATGGGTCATGACTGACCCAATCCCGACTTACCTTGCCACGTTTGTCGTTGGCGATCACAAGCGGCACGTAGAATCCTCGCTTCCCAAATCCCCAAATCCCATCTCGATGAGCTACTGGATTCATTCAAATGTGGGGTCTGAATCCGAAATTCTTAGTGTTGCCAGAGAAACGCCGCTCATGATGCAGACCTTACAGGACCTTCTTGTTCCCTACCCCTTCTCCCGTTACGACACCGTGATCACGGCTGGCCACCAGGGTATGGAGCATACCACTGCGACTTCGATGAGTTTTGAGCATTATCGTTTTCCCAAGCAAGCGCGCAACATCACAATTCATGAGCTTGCCCATCAGTGGTTTGGTGGGCTGGTGACCGCGAAGGACTGGTATCACATTTGGCTCAACGAGGGCTTTGCAACCTTCCTTGAGTCTGAATACTTCCTGAAGCAGGAGGGGGAAGTCCCCTATGCAGATAGAAACCTGGAAAACAAACTGGATTGTTACGACTGGATGGTCCGTTCGAAGAGACTGCAAGTGCTCGATCCCAATCGGAAGTTTGAGGATTCGATGGACTACCTCAACTACTGCGCGGGCGCCCTCTTTCTGCGAAATCTGAAGGTACAGTTTGATGATCAGAATACTTTCTATAAAGTTTTGCGAGACTTTTTGCATTCCTTTCAGATGCGAGCCGTCACGACGGACAACCTGATTCAAATTTTGAACCGAACCACCGGTAAGGATTGGAGACCCTTCTTTCGCGCGGGTCTTTCTCCTGCGATCAACGCCTGGCCTGAACTGAATGTGCACCTTTTTAAGGTCTCGCCCCCTACAGCGCAAGCGGGAACGGCTCTGGATCCATCATGGCATGTTAAGCTCACCTATCCGGGCGGACTCGAAGCGAATCCCCATCTTGAAAGTTATCCTAAACCCATCAAGTTTCTCTTTCAATTTCGCGGTCAGCAGCGACAGGTCAGACAGGTTCGGCTGGCCAGCAACGAAACCCATGTAGATTTAGGAAAGGGATCCCTCGAGTTTTTTGAGATCGACCCTCTTGTTGAAGTACCTGACCTTATCTTGTTTAAATCGGATTTAGAAACGATAGATCAACTTCTGGGGTCTTCGCAAGTCAGTCACTTTACAAAGTACTGGATTCTCCGCTCTGCCGCCCGCGAGAAGCAGGCCTTGGACGTTTCGCGAGTTGTTGAGCAGATTTCAAGCCCTCGCGATACCTTCCTTGAATCGGCTTTAATCACCGAAGCCACTCAGGTGCTACTCAACAAACTAGCTCCGGCTCCTTCACAGTTACCCCTAAAAGAACTGCAAAGATTTGTTGATCAACTCTCTTCAAATTTGCAAGGCTCTTGGCGTACCAGTTCAATGTACTCACGGACACTCGGGGCGTTGGATCAGATTCTAAGCAGTGACGCTGAGATTGCGAGCGACAATATTCGTCATACTCTCCGCGAAAAATTCCATAAGCTGTCCGATTTACCAGAGGTTAGCGAAGCTCTCGCGAAATTGATTGTGCGTGAGGGCTGGCAAGAGTTCCACCCAATCTTTTTAGAGCGAGCACTTTCGATCAATAAAAGACGCGGCTCCGGAATCGAGTTCTCGACCATGCTGGAAAGCTTTATAAAAACTAGGCGACCTCTTGAAAATGAACAGTTTTTGCAGCCTGTCGCTCGTCTTGTTCGCGAGGCTTCGACGACCTGGCTTCGGGGGCGTGCAGCCCTAGCCCTAGGCACGATTCCAACTCAGGACCACATCAATTGGATCGGCGAGAGTTTCGCTCTAGAAATGAAGATGGAGGATGTCGAAGTTGACGATTACCTAGGACTATTCAGAATTGTCACAGCTTTAGGTCTGACGAAGCAGCCTCTTGCGAAGGAATGGCTGATAAAGTTTCAGGCTCGACCGGATCTACCCAAAAGAATTCAAGTCACAATTCGTGAGCTACTGGAGTCCTGGGATTCGAAAGCAGTCTCGTCGAAGCCGCCGTCCACAAAGGGCACCTTGCAGAACCACCTGGGAGAGCTGCACTTTCGACACCCGTATCCATGCAGCGGGCACAGTGATCGGTAGGAAATCTTGTTCGCAGAGCGGGCGATCTGATCAGTTCGGGCAACATAGGAAGTACCGTGCACGTAGTGACGAGCGCCCGATTCGCCCTCTTCACCCGGGCCCTTTTCTTCGCACTGAGCCCCGTGACCTTCGTCGATCGTGAAAATCAGTCCAACGACTTGCAGACTCTGATCGACCAAAGGTGTCCCGGAAAGACCGCCGCGCAAGGTGCAGCTCGATGAAAGGGCAAACGCATTCGTCGCAACACTTGGATGACGAGAGTCGGAACCAAATCCCTCGAACACACGAGGAACTGACCTTGGAATGGCCGATCGAGAGTGATCAAGATTCCAGCATCGACGGCCCTTTTCAAGTTTTCCTCGTGCGAAATTCATTCCACAGAGCTGGCAAAATCCCTGACAAGCACGATCGCGCCCGCGTCTTGTTTGCGAACCAACGGCTTTCTGCCGTCTATTCAATGTGCCGTTTGCAACAGAAAAACCTTATGACAGCTGGGTCGGCCTCACGGAATCAAGGGGTGGCTTGGGTCGCACCCTTTTGGGCGCGGCTTGAAGAGCCCTAATCAAGCCGTCTAAAAGCGAGCTGGAATGGGTTTAAGCAAATAAGGTTTTGAAAACTCGTAAGTGCTAAACAAAAGAACGCAGTAAAAAAGATCACCCGCGATCTGATTCGAAAAGAAAGGAAGAGCCATTGCATAGCACTGCACAAGTCCCGCCCACGAATTGTCATACAGCCCTTGAGTCATCCACACACCAAAGTTTGTGATCACAAAAAAGAGAAGCGAACTTAAAAACGCGCCCCCCGCAACTCGTCCCCAAGAATCTCGGGCCCAAAAGCCAACTAAAGTGGTCAGACAAACTGCCGCGTAGACGTAGACCATCGTGATGTGAAATCCTAAAACCGCATCTGTCCAAAGTAGCGCCAAAAAGGGGGCGAGCAAAGCCAGCCAACGACTGGGCATTCGACTTCCAGCAAACAAGGCCATCGCGCCTACGGCGGTAAAATTCCAGGGGTGCGGCACCAACCGAGACAAACCCGCCACCAAAACCAAAGTGAAAACAAAAAGCCAACTTTTCATAGAGACCTCACCCTACCGGCGATTTAAGCGATTATCAACCAAATCCTGGACGACACTTGGGTCTGAAAGGGTGCTCGTGTCCCCAAGGCTTTCGGGCTGATTCTCGGCAATCTTACGCAGGATTCGACGCATAATTTTCCCCGAGCGTGTTTTCGGTAAACCCGGGGCCCACTGGATCAGATCAGGCGTGGCAATCGGCCCGATTTCAGACCTGACCCATTGCTCGAGCTCCCTTCGCAGCGTCTCGGACACGGAAACACCGACCTTCACGGTCACATAACAGTAGATTCCCTGCCCCTTCAGATCATGCGGATAACCGACGACGGCCGCTTCCGCTACCGAGGGGTGCGCGACCAGCACGCTCTCGAGCTCTGCTGTGCCTAAACGATGACCTGAAACATTCAACACATCGTCCACGCGACCCGTGATCCAATAGTCGCCATCTTCATCTCGCCGACAGCCATCACCCGTAAAGTAATAGCCGGGGTAGGCGCTAAAATAGGTCTCTTCAAAGCGGCTATGGTCTTGATAAACGGTTCTCATTTGACCGGGCCATGAGTCAGCGAGCACCAAGATGCCCTCGCCAGCGCCCGAAACTTCTTTGCCTTCGGGCGAGAGCATTCGAGGCTGCAGCCCCGGCAAAGGCTTCGTCGCCGAGCCTGGTTTCAGTTTCGTTTGACCCGGAATAGGTGAGATCAAAATTCCGCCTGTTTCGGTTTGCCACCACGTATCGACGATCTCGCAGCGGCCGTCGCCCACGACACGACGGTACCAGTTCCATACCTCAGGATTGATTGGCTCACCGACCGAACCTAAAAGAGCCAAGGACTTGCGCGAGGTTTTCGTTATCCAGTGATCCCCCTCACGCATCAGGGCCCGCAAGGCCGTCGGGGCCGTGTAGAAGATGTTCACTTGGTGTCGGTCCACGATCTGCCAGAACCGGGAAAAATCCGGGTAGTGCGGGACACCCTCGAAAATCACACTTGTCGCTCTTTGGCTCAGAGGACCGTAGACAATATAGGAATGACCCGTAATCCAACCCACATCGGCCGTGCACCAATAAACTTGACCCTGTTTATATGAAAAAACGGTTTCGAAGGTGTAATTCGCCCATGCCAAGTAACCACCCGTCGTGTGAACGACACCCTTCGGTTTACCTGTTGAACCCGAGGTATACAGAATAAAAAGAGGGTCCTCGGCGTTCATTCGTTCGGGTTCGCAAGAGTCAGACACCGTTGAAACAATCTCGTGGTACCAAACATCTCGATTGGAATCGAACTTCACCGGTGCTCCCGTGTGGCGAAACACTAAGACCTTTTTGACTTCACGGGCCTTTTGAAGAGCGCTGTCGATATGAGCCTTCAGCGGGATCCTTTTTCCCCCACGGCGCCCCTCGTCGGCGGTGATCACAAACTCGGACTGACAATCTTGGATTCGATCAACAATGGAATCGGGCGCAAAGCCTCCGAAAACAACCGAGTGCACAGCCCCAATCCGAGAGCACGCAAGCATCGCGACAATTGTTTGCGGAATCATCGGCATGTAAATCGTCACGCGATCTCCGCGGCGGACCCCTAGTTTTTTCAGAACATTTGCGGCCACGCAGACTTCGCGATGCAGCTCGCGGTAGGTCCACTTTCGAACGGCCTCGGCGGGTTCATCGGGTTCCCAGATGTAGGCAATTTGATCTCCATGAGATTCCAGGTGCCGATCCAAACAGTTCACCGACACGTTCAGCACGCCGTCGCGGAACCATTCAATTTTAACGGGCTTTCGAAAAGAAACCGTCTTGATGTGTTCAGGCTTTTTGTACCACGTCAGACGATCCGCGAGCTGGCTCCACTGCGAATCGGTAAAAGCGGGAGTGTTCATGCTTCAACGGTAGAACGGGCGTTTGATGATGTCACGACGGAAGCACAGCAAAAAAAAGCCCCCAAACTGGGGGCTTTCAGGGGCCCTTCTTGGGGGAGAAGAGCCCGGGCTTTTCGGCCGGATTTTTCATCCGGCCCGAAGCCAATTTTTAATTTACATCCTTGTAGTCGGCATCAATGACATCATCACCTTTGTCATTCTTCGCAGCGCCGTCGCCGGTTTGACCCGCATCAGCCTGACCTGCGCCACCCTGTTGTGGGCCGGCTTGCTTGTAAAGCTCGGTCGTCAGCTTGTGAGTCGCCGCCTGAAGTGTGTCAAAAGCCGCCTTCAACTGAGACGCCTCTTGGTTCTTGTCTTCAACGACTTTCTTCGCTTGAGCGATCGCCTCTTCGGCTGACTTCTTGTCAGATTCAGAGATCTTGGCCGCCTCATCCTTCAAAAGTTTTTCAGTTTGATAAATCAGATTGTCCAAGTTGTTACGAGCCTGAGCCGCTTCCGCACGTTTCTTATCTTCTTCGGCCATGTTCTGGGCTTCGTTCACAGCTTTCTTGATCTCGTCCTCGCTCAAACCACTTTGAGCGGTGATCTTGATTTGCTGGGATTTTCCCGTGTTCTTGTCCTTCGCAGAAACGCTCAAGATTCCGTTCGCATCAATGTCGAAAGTCACTTCAATCTTAGGGACTCCTCGAGGAGCCGGTGGGATTCCAACCAGTTCGAATCGACCCAGCGTCTTGTTGTCGCCCGCCATTTTGCGCTCACCCTGAAGCACATGGATGTCCACGGCCGGCTGATTATCAGAGGCTGTCGAGAACTCCTGAGACTTCTTCGTGGGGATCGCCGTGTTGCGCTCGATCAGAACTGTCATCACGCCACCCATTGTTTCGATTCCCAAAGACAAGGGCGTAACATCCAACAACAGAACGTCTTTCACGTCTCCTGTCAAAACACCACCCTGAACCGCAGCTCCCACAGCCACAACTTCATCCGGGTTCACAGTGCGATTGGGTTCTTTTCCAAAAAATTCTTTTACAGCTCGCTGGATCGCAGGGATACGAGTGGAACCCCCGACCAAGACAACTTCATCAATCTGCGACGCTTGCAAGCCCGCATCAGACAAAGCCTTTCGGCAGGGCTCGATCGAGCGCTTCACAAGGTCTTCAACCATCTGCTCGAACTTCGCACGCGAAAGTTTGATTTGCAGATGCTTCGGGCCCGATTGATCCGCTGTGATGAAAGGAAGATTGATCTCGGTTTCTTGCGCTGTTGAGAGCTCGATCTTCGCTTTTTCCGCGGCTTCTTTCAAACGCTGCAAGGCCATCTTGTCATTTCGAAGATCAACAGCTTGATCTTTTTTGAATTCTGCAATCAACCACTCAAGAATACGAGTATCGAAGTTGTCACCACCCAGGTGAGTGTCCCCGTTGGTTGATTTCACTTCGACTACGCCATCGCCCACTTCCAGGATCGAGATGTCAAATGTACCGCCCCCGAAGTCGTAGATCGCGATTTTTTCATCTTTTTTCTTATCAAGACCGTAGGCCAACGCAGCCGCCGTAGGTTCGTTGATAATTCGCATGACTTCAAGACCTGCAATTCGACCCGCATCTTTCGTCGCTTGTCGTTGAGCATCGTTGAAGTAAGCAGGGACTGTGATGACGGCCTTTGAAACAGGCTCGCCCAAATAATCTTCCGCCACCTTTTTAAGTTTTGCTAAAACAGCCGCGCCGATTTCTTCGGGACTGACAACTTTTTCGCGGACTTTAAAACCGCAATCGTTCCCCTTCGCCACAACATTGTAAGGAACAAGCTTGATCTCTTCTTGAACTTCGTCAAAACGACGTCCGATGAATCGCTTCGCCGAGTAGATTGTGTTCTCAGGATTGGTCACCGCTTGTCGTTTCGCGATTTGACCGGCCAAACGCTCTCCATCCTTCGTGAAAGCGACGACTGAAGGAGTTGTGCGAGCACCTTCTTCGTTCACGAGAACTTTGGCTTCTCCACCTTCCATAATTGCGACGCAGGAATTGGTTGTTCCTAAGTCGATACCGATAATCTTAGACATATAAAAACTCCTTATGATTCCAAGGCTTTACTACTGAACTAAATGTGGGGCGAATACCCCGTCCGTCAAGGCTTTGCCCTATTTTTTCCCGCTGAAAAAGCCTTTTTTCTCGGTTTTCACCGAAATGCCTTTCTTTTCAGCTATTTGAGAGAGCAATTCACGCTCATCCTCTTTCAGCTTTTCGGGGAATTCGACGACGGTCTCAAAATGGAGATCACCGCGTCGCGACCCGCGCAACGAGGGAAGGCCCTGACCCTTCAAAGTCAGGATTTGCCCAGGAGCTGTGCAAGATGGGATCTGAAGTGTGGCCTTGCCATCCAAAACAGGAACTTCGATTTCCGCCCCCAGAAGGGCCTGCACGTAGGGAATTTCGATTCGCGAGTACAGATGATCGCCCTCACGCTCGAAGACTTTATGGTTACGAACGCGGATCTCGACATACAGGTCACCGGTCGGGCCGTTTCGGTAGCCACCTTCACCTTCGCCCGAAACACGCAGTCGCGTTCCGCTGTCGACTCCGGGAGGAATCGTCACGCGAATTTTCCGGTGAGCCTTCATGCGACCCTGTCCGTGACAGGATTTGCATTTCTTCTTGATAATTTGTCCTTCACCACGACAGGTGGGACAGGTGGTGGCCATTGTGAAAAAACCTTGCCGAGCGACGACTTGGCCTGCGCCTTGGCAGGTGGTGCAAGTTTCAGCCGCACTTCCTTTTTCAGCGCCTGAGCCATGACAGGTTTCGCAAGTTTGATCCGTCTCAAATTCAATGTCGCGCTCAAGACCCTTCAAAACATCTTCAAGTTCGATCTCGGCAATGTAGCGAAGATCGGCTCCTCGCCGCGGGCCTGAACTGCGTCGCGAATCGCGGCCACCGCCCATTCCGCCGCCAAAGAAATCCGAAAAAATATCTCCGAATGAAGCAAAGATATCTTCCATGTTTTCAAATTGAGGTCCACCCCGGCCACCGCTGAAGGCCTGATGACCGAAGCGATCATACTGCGCTCGCTTTTGAGCATCACTCAGAACTTCATAAGCCCCGGCGGCTTCCTTAAACTTCTCTTCGGCTTCCGCATTTCCAGGATTGCGATCCGGATGAAATTGCATCGCCAGCTTGCGATAAGCCTTCTTAATGGTCTCAGCATCTGCGTCCCGAGCGACGCCCAAAATTTCATAATAATCACGAGGTGTTGACATGCCCACCCAATATGGTTCGCTCCTCAGACCCTGTCAAGCCACGCCCAAGACAGCCGGGGGCCTTCAGTCAGCACGCGGGCTCCTGCCCTCGCCCGGATCCCCGCCCAACGGGCGGGGAACGCGTCACGCTTCCGGGAGGTGCTGACTGAAAGCCCCCCGGCTGTCTTGGGCTTAAATTTCGAGGCTATTTCAAGGCTTTTTGTTTGTTTTGGATTCGGTCTTGGATTTTGGCGAGCATTTCTTCGTCTTTGATGACGTTTTTCATCAGAGAGAGAATTTCGTCTGTCATTTGGGTGTCGCCGGTTTTTTGGTAAAGCCGGTTCGCGAGAGCGAAAACCCATTCGGGGGCGCCGTTTTTTGCAGCGGCCAGGTAAAGATCGGCGGCTTTTTTTTCATTCTTTTCTTCATAAAGGGCATGATAAGCGGCGGCAAACAGCAGTCGCCATTGATCGGGAAATTTGGCCACCCCCAGATCGAAAACTTGAGAGGCTCCTTCGTAATCTGAGACGAGAACCGTTAAAGAGAGACCGCCTGTGAAGTAGACCATATAGAAATCAGGATCCAGACGCACAATGGCCAGGAGAATTTTCGAAAGCCACCCGTTGCCTTTGCAAAGATGCTCGGCGAGTTTTTCCTCGCAGTAATCGAAATCCTGAATGGCACGAACCCACAGCGTATCGGCCAATTGATGGCGAAGGCCAAAACTAAAGTGTTCGATATTGGGGGGCGGCGGAACGAAATCCTTCACCTTCGTTGCTTGACCGTGAGCCGATGTCCAGAGCATCAGCCAGAGGGCCGCAAGCGCTAGGATTCCCCACGGGAACTCATTTTGAAAACGGCGAAAAAAAATCAAGAGGTGATTCATCACCTCTTGATCCTAGCGCTCTCGTGAACCTCAGGCAACTCGCGGATTAGGGAACTCCGTGAGAGATCTGAAGAAGAACTTTATTCTGATTGATGGTCCAGATATCGGGTGCCGCTGTGTAGCCCGTATAGACAACGGCGCTAGACGTAGCTTGGAAACTGGTTTGGTTGGCCGTGTTGGCAGCTCCCACAATGGGGATGGGCCCCACTATTCCGGCTGCCAGATTTCCCGCCTGCTTCATACGACACCCATTATTAAGCGTGATCACGGCCCCGTAAGCCACGCAGAAGGTGGATGCCGAACCGGGCCCGTTGGCCGCGACAGGGGCGGTGCCCACTCCATTCGGTTCGTACATGGGAGCACAGGCCCCCCAGTTCGCGCACAGAGCGACGAATCCCACATCGTACAGAACATCCCCGACAGGCGAAAATCCAATGGCCTGAAAAGATGTGGCGAATCCCGCATGCTCTGCTTGAAAACCTTTTTCCGCCGTATACAGAGCCGTGAGCATGCCTTTCCCTTCCGCCTGCCTGGCCTTTGCCTGGAACCGAGTGAACTGTGGCACAGCCACAGCAGCCAGGATTCCGATGATCGCGACAACGACCATCAGCTCCACCAATGAAAATCCCTGTTGATTCTGGAACCGACCCACGAGGACCCCCTCCCGCTTGATCATTACGCCACGCCCGCTTGAAAAAAAATGAGGGGATGATCTTCATCCCCTCACGTCCAGCATTAAAATTATTCTATTCTATGCTTAACTTAACTCAACACAATTACGGAATACCTTGAGCCGTTTGAAGAACAACTTTGTTCTGATCAATTGTCCAAGTATCAGAGTTCGTTGAGTAACCTGAGTAAACAACGGCGTTAGCAGTTGCTTGGAATGTCACTTGGTTGGCTGTATTCGCAGCACCAGCCAGAGCGAGCGGCCCAACTGTTCCTGATGCGAGAGCGCCAGCTTGCTTCATACGGCAACCCACGTTGTTGGTCATAGCTGCACCGTAAGCGGCACAAAACGCAGTTGCAGCAAAAGGGTCACCGGGAGCTACAGGCGCAGTACCCGCACCGTTCGGTTCGTACTCAGGAGCGCAAACAGCCCAAGAAGCACAAGCTGCAACGAAGCCTACGTTGTAGAGCACTTCACCGGCTGGAGCGTAACCAATAGCTCGGAACGCGGTCGCGTAGCCTGAATACTCAGCGTTGAATCCTTTTTCAGCCGTAAAAATAGCTGTTAAAGAAGACTTCGCCTCAGATTGGCGTGACTTTGCTTGGAACTTTGAAAACTGAGGCACGGCCACAGCAGCCAAGATTCCGATGATCGCAACAACGACCATCAATTCCACAAGAGAAAAACCCTTGTTGTTTAACTTTACGTTCATTGAAGACCTCCATTAGTCTTTGACGTTTTTAGCGTCATTAGTGTTTTGAACTTCGTTTCCTGTCGGACTTCTTGACAACTGTCAAAAAGAGCGAACCACTTCATTGTGAAGTTGTTTTTAAGATTACGCAAGACCACTTCTCGGACTGATACGTCGGTAGGGAAAGTCTAGTTTTGCGACGTCGAACTGGACCAAAGAACGAGGACCGAAGTTCAGCTGACTCTGGCCCCTGCGCGAGCCCCGCGACGCGAGCTTCGACCTTGGTCGAAATCCACATTCCGATGTATCGCTTTGAGAAACTTCCGAGTTTGAGTTAAAATGATGGTCATGACCGCACTTCTTCTTGGGCAGACAGACTGCGTAATCGAGACGCGACCGAATTTAAATTCGTTTCCTGGCGACAGGACCCTGTCGATCAACTTAAGCCAGACTAAGGTCCCGGCTGCGAGTCCTTCTGCCGAATCCGAGTCCGGAGTGGACGTTCTTCCTGTTGTCGAAACACCTCGAATGTATGCTGTCATTCTTTTGAATGATGACTACACACCAATGGATTTTGTTGTCCTGATCCTTCGTCGTTTCTTTGGCAAGAACGAAGAAGAGGCTCACAAAGTCATGCTCGACGTACATGAAAAAGGCTCAGGGGTGGCGGGCGTTTACACTCTGGAAGTGGCCGAAATGAAAGTCATGCAGGTCAACCAATTCTCACAGCTGAATCAACATCCTTTGAAATGCACATTGAAGGAAGCTTAAGCTCTCTCTTCGATTGGGACGGGTCTGGCTCTCACCGAATTCTGGCCTTTGCGAACTTGATTTTTCCTCGATGCGACCCAATGTTATTTTGCAACCTGCAACTCTGGTCTGTTCAAAGCTTTCCAGATCGCGGAAAATAAGGAAAAGAGGGGCCTGGGACTTTTTGGCCTTTCGGGTGGATGTATTATGATGACGCGAGAATTGGAACGACGTTTAGCCGAAGCGGCCGAAATGGCGAAGCAACTTCGCCACGAAT
This sequence comes from Bdellovibrionales bacterium, assembly GCA_046336915.1. Classification (GTDB taxonomy): domain Bacteria; phylum Bdellovibrionota; class Bdellovibrionia; order Bdellovibrionales; family Bdellovibrionaceae. The sequence continues at coordinate 54,145 of JBKDHV010000027.1, read as the reverse complement.
TCGTGACACTCGAGCATATCCTTCTGAGTCTGAGTGCCAGTCCAGCTACGGTGGAAATCCTGACGGCCCTGAAAGTGGATGTCCCGGCCTTGAAGATTAAGCTACGAGACTATCTGAAAAAGATCCCCGGCATCACCCAAGAGCAGATTGAATCCTACGGAGGTTATGAATCGTGGCAACCCGAGTTCACGCTGGCCTGCCATCGACTGTTTCAACGCGCCGCTCTTCAGGTCAAGAGCTCGGGAAAGACTCAAATCAATGAAGGCACTCTTCTTGTCGCCCTTTTCTATGAGCAGGACTCTCATGCGGTGTACTCGCTTGCTCAGTTTGGACTGACCCAGTTTGACATCATCAATTACATCTCGCACGGAATTGAAAAAGACTCGTTCTCGCTACCTGCGCCCCAGATGGGCGATGAGGAATCTCGGGACGGAAAAAACTCGGCGCTTGAAAGTTTTTGCATCAACCTGACCCAGCGAGCGCGCGAAAACAAACTTGATCCCGTCATCGGTCGCGATAAGTTGATTGAGCGTATGGTTCAGGTGCTAGCCCGCAGAACCAAAAATAATCCTCTTCTGATCGGGGAACCTGGCGTGGGAAAAACGGCCGTCGTCGAAGGCTTGGCTCAAAAAGTTGTTCGGGGCCATGTTCCTGAAATTTTGAAAGGTCAAGAGATCTACTCCTTGGATATGGGAACGCTTTTGGCTGGAACGAAATTTCGCGGGGACTTTGAAGGGCGCTTGAAAGGTGTTCTTAAAGAAGTTCAAAAAAGAAAGAACGTCATTCTTTTCGTCGACGAGATTCATACGATCGTTGGAGCCGGCGCCACAAGCGGAGGCTCGATGGACGCTTCGAATCTGCTGAAGCCCTTTTTGGGTCGCGGCGAAATTCCGGTGATCGGTTCGACCACGCAGACCGAGTTTCGCCAGCACTTTGAAAAGGATCGCGCGCTGAATCGTCGTTTCCAAAAGATTTCGGTGGACGAACCCAGCCGCGGCGAAACTCTCGAAATTCTGAAAGGTTTGAAGCGCCATTACGAACAGCACCACCGTGTCGAGTACTCGATGGATTCGCTCGAAGCCGCCGTGGATTTAAGTGTGAAACACGTGTCCACCGGACACCTGCCTGACAAGGCCATTGACGTCTTAGACGAAACCGGCGCCGCCCTTCGACTGCATAATACGTCTGACGAGGTCTTAAAAATTCGATCTCGGGATGTCGAGGAAACCGTCGCTCGCATCACCGGTCTTCCGGTGGCCCAAGTGTCGGCAAGCGAGAAGAATCAGCTCAAAGATTTAGATAAAAAACTGAAGGCCCTCATCTACGGACAGGATGCTGCGATCGCACAAGTTGTTTCCGCGATCAAGCTCGCTCGGGCCGGATTGAAGTCAGGGCAAAAGCCTGTGGGAAGTTTTCTGTTCGCAGGTCCAACGGGTGTTGGAAAAACCGAAGTGGCCAAGCAGCTAGCCGAACAATTGGGCGTGCCCTTCGTTCGCTTCGACATGGGCGAATATATGGAGAAACACGCGGTCGCTCGACTGATCGGAGCTCCCCCCGGCTATGTGGGCTACGAATCGGGCGGCCTTCTGACTGAGGCGATCACACAAAAGCCCTTTTGCGTGCTCTTGCTAGATGAGATCGAAAAGGCCCATCCGGATATCTCGCAGGCGCTTTTGCAAGTGATGGATGCCGCTCGCATGACGGATGGCCAAGGACGAGTCGCTGACTTTAAAAATGTCGTCATTATCATGACGACCAATGCCGGTGCCCAGGAAGTCTCGAAGGGCTCGATCGGACTGGTGGAATCTCCACGGGCCGCGCTTTCCTTGGACGTCATCAAGAGAACTTTTAGTCCTGAGTTTTTGAATCGTTTAGATGCAGTGGTCGGCTTCCAAGATCTTTCACCTGAAATTATTCTGAAAGTGGCTCAGAAATCTGTCGATGAACTGAAAATGTCTTTGGTTCCTCAGAAGGTTGAACTTCAGGTATCGCAAGCCGCCCTGGAGAAACTCTCGAAATTGGGCTACGACCGCGCCTACGGCGCTCGCCCGATGCAGCGAGCCGTCAATGATCATCTGAAGAAACCCCTTGTCGACGAGCTTCTTTTTGGCCGCCTGACTCAGGGTGGGATCGTCGTTGTCGATGTCATCGACAACGAGTTTCGATTCCAGTTTCGCTCGACGCCGCCCGCGGCAGGTGGTTCCAATTTGGACCCCGACTCGAGTGGAAAACCCTCTGGTTTTAAGGGGCGCAAAAAGCAACCGCATACGACCGGTTCGGATTGACAAGCCAAAAAGACTGAGCACATTTATGGGTAAAGAACAAAAGGGAAGGTCCAAACTTTGGACATTCCTTTTTCTTTTTTGATCAGCTTTTAAGGAGGCTTTTCTTATGGTGTGGTTGAAACGAATTGGCCTTTTTATTTTTGTTAACGTCTTGATCATGGCGACCGTCAGCGTGGTTTGGTCCTTGATCAGCGCCTACTTCGGAGTGACGGGCTATATGCCCTACTTGATCGTGTTCAGCGGCGTCGCGGGATTCGGCGGAGCCTTTGTTTCGCTTTTGATCAGCAAGTGGGTCGCGAAATCGATGTACGGAGTGCAAATGATTGATCCTCGCACTTCCGATCCACGACTTCGAAATCTCGTTGAGCGCGTGCACGGCATGGCACGAGCGGCTCATCTGCCGAAGATGCCCGAAGTCGGAATCTACGAGTCTCCCGACGTGAATGCTTTTGCGACGGGGCCGTCAAAATCAAACTCCCTTGTTGCGGTCAGCACAGGACTTTTGCAGCGAATGAATGAACGCGAGGTCGATGGGGTTTTAGCTCACGAGGTCAGTCACATCGCGAACGGCGATATGGTGACGATGACTCTGATTCAGGGAATTGTGAACACGTTTGCCTTGTTCTTTTCTCGCATTTTGGCCCACGTTGCCGCAAGCCAGGTTGAAGAGCGGAATCGCCCACTCGTCACGTTTGTGTGCACAATCTTAGGCGATATTTTGTTCACTTTGTTAGGTTCCATTGTGGTGGCTTACTTCTCTCGCGCTCGTGAATTCCGAGCCGATGCCGGTGGAGCTCGACTGTCGTCGCGCGAAAACATGGTAGGTGCGCTGCGAAAGCTGCAAGCTGTTTACGAATCACCCTTGGCCCATTACGATCAAGAGGATGGTTTGGCGACCTTGAAGATCTCGCACCGTCAGCGTGGAGGATTGGCCTCCTTGTTTCTGACTCACCCCCCACTTGAAGTGAGAATTCAAGCGCTCGAAAGAGGTCGATGATCACATTTTTTTTGATTTGGCTGGGGAGCCTGGCGCTCCCAGCCGAAATGAAGACCACTCCTAGTGCAAAACCCCAATGGGTCGACGAGTGGAAGCAGATTCGAAAACTTTCCTTTCAAAATCGAATTCAAGCCTGTGAAAAATTTAAAGCCCTGACTTGGATCCCCGAATTTCCCCACCAGGATCTTGTCAGCTTCAAGCGAGCGGAGTATTGCCGAACGGCTCCGCCGCTCAACCCTAAAAAGTTTGAAAGTCTTATGGATCTCGCACGATATCATCGTGATGACTTCCGATACGAAAAAGCATTGCCGCTTCTAGGTAAGGCCTTTAAGCGAGCTCGAACTTTGGATCAAAGACTTGAGTGTTTGGAAGAGCAACACAAAATCCACCGCAGTCGACAAGATCGCAAGATGCGCCTAAAAACTCTGCAAAAGATGGCGCGCCTTGATCCCGAAAAGTACACGGTCGAATACGCAAGGGCTCTTTGGACTTTCGATCAAACCAAGAAAGCCCAGTCTGAACTTCGCCGTGCCGACAAAAAGTGGAAAAAGTCGTTCTCCCGCCAAGGGGTTTACTACATTCAAGGCCGCATTCTTGAAGAGCAAAAAAAGCCAGATCAGGCGCTGCAATTCTTCGAGAAGGCCTTGCTTCAACCGGATGTCGAAGCCGATCTGAACAGCCAGCTCTTATCCTCGGTGGCGTGGTGGCAGTTTAAGAAAGAAAATTTTGAACGAAGTGCGTCTCTGTGGCAGTCACTCGCGGAAAAATCGAAGGATCGCTTCACTCAAACTCGGGCCCAGTACTGGCAGGCCAAGAGTCTCCTTCGCTTGGCAAAACCCGAGACCGAAAAGGCCCAAGCTCTGCTTCGAACCCTGATTCAGGATGATCCTCTAAGCTATTATTCCGTCCTCGCTCACCGGGATCTTGGAGAGAAATTCAAACCCGTCAAAGCTTTCAAGGGTCCTGCTCAAGATTTGAAAGAGATCTCGTGGTTCAAATCTGAAGACGCGGACAAGTTCCAGTGGGCTCTTGCTTTCGACGAAAAGACTTTCCTGGATTCTCTTCTGAACTCTTACCTCCCCGACTTTTTGAAAGCTTCCAAGCGAGAACAAAGAGTTTTGCTTGAAAACTACTGGGCCGCCAGCCTGACAAACTCGATTGTACGTTTGTTGTCCCTGATTCCCGCGGAAAAGCGGGTCGATTTTTTCAACGATCACCAGAATTTGCTGTTCCCTTCGAAGTACGAAACCGAGATCCAAAAACTTTCCGAGCTCGAAAAGATGGATGCGTCCTTTGTGCTCTCTTTGATTCGACAGGAGTCCGGCTTTAATCCCATGGCCAGAAGTCCCACCGATGCGCTGGGCCTCATGCAACTCATGCCCTCTTTAGCTCGCAAATTGGCCGTCGAGGCGGGAGTGCAATTTCAAGAAGAGACCCAGCTTTTTGATCCCGACCTCAACTTGAAGCTCGGGATCCGAGAACTGAAGAATCGTCTGCAAGAGTTCGGAGGAAGTGCCGTGCTTGCGGCCGCCTCTTACAATGCGGGCTCCGATGCCGTGAAGTCTTGGATTAAGACTCGCTACCGACCCAACTTGGTGGAGTTTATTGAGGAGATTCCCTTTGAGGAAACAAGATCCTATGTCCGCCTCATTCTGCGGAATCAAATCTTCTACAAGCGGCTTCTGGAGACAAAACCTTTTCCTTTCCCTGATTCCGCGTTAGCCGACATTCGTCCAGCACCCCGCTAAGGCGCTCGACCTTCCGCTAGGCCGTCGGGCGTTGAGGTCCCAAAATTCCCCTCATTCTGGTCTGCGGAAAAGCCGATAAACTCATGGACTGAGGTGCCTATGCGTTCAAGCTTGCTTCCTTTAAGCTTAGCCGGATTCTTCCTGGTATTTTTGGGGGGACTGACTCTTTACTTCAAATTCGATGACGGCTTGAACAACTCGAGTTACTTGAACCGGCGCGCAGCGAACGACAAGGCCAGTCTGAACACACGAGCTCTCGAGGATTCCAAAATCACGACAAAAATGAATAAGGTGGAAAACGAGCCCAGCGCTCTCTTCAATGACCCCGCCATTGCACAAGCCTGGGGCTTAAAGAAGTCCGATGCCGCACGGGCCTGGTCTCTTACAAAGGGCAGCCGCCAAGTTGTCGTCGCCGTGATCGACACAGGCCTGGATCTGAACCACGAGGATTTGAAACAGAATTTGTGGACCAACCCCGGTGAGCAGGGAAAAGACGCCAAAGGAAAAGAGAAAGCCACCAATGGCCAAGATGACGACGGAAACGGCTTCGTAGACGATGTTCACGGTTGGAACTTTGTTCTTAACAACAACAAGCTCGCTGACAACCATGGCCATGGAACCCACATCGCAGGCATCATCGGCGCCCAAGCTGACAACAAAAAAGGGATTGTCGGAATCGCGCCTGAGGTTTCCATGATGATTCTGAAGTACTTTGATCCACTGTCTCCGGGCGCGGACAATCTTCGCAACACGGTGAGGTCGATCCAATACGCCGTCAAGATGGGCGCCCACATTATTAACTACTCAGGGGGCGGTCTCGAATTTTCTCAAGAAGAGTTCGATGCCATCAGCGAGGCTCGAAAAAAAGGAATTCTTTTTGTGGCCGCCGCCGGCAATGAAAAATCGAATTCCGATAAAATCCCCTACTACCCAGCCGATTATGATCTGGACAATATTATTTCTGTCACAGCCTTTAATCCGTCGGTTGAGGTTCTTGCGACAAGCAACTGGGGCGTAAAATCAGTTCATATCGCAGCCCCAGGGCAAAATGTGATCTCCACACTGCCAGGCAACGCTTACGGCTTCATGACCGGAACATCACAAGCGACCGCCTTTGTGACAGGGGGAGCGGCCCTTATCATGTCCCACAAAGTCGGGTTTAAGTACGACGACGTGAAAAAATACATTCTCTCAACCGGGGATGCTCTTGCCAGCCTTGCAGAGAAAACGAAAACTTCGAGAAAGCTGAATCTCTATAAAGCGCTCACAGTTCTGGATGAGGATCTGACCGCTTCGGGCATTCGCGCCGTCAACTCGGCGGGTGTCAGGGTCTTAAGCGGACAACAGGATCGCAATTCGTCCAGAGGCTCGAATGGACAACAAGATCCCAATGCGTCTCTCGACTCCACCGCTCAGTTTGGCCGCGACCTGATGGAGGCGCTTCAAAGACAGCCTTCCGAGCCGAAAAAAGATCGACTGGGGAATAAACCCGAGTTCTAAAGTAGGAGCCTGGGCCCCACGGCGGTGCACTCTATTTTACTTTTTCGAAGATTTGCTGACGGTAAAAAACAATCGTGAGCAGTCCCACAAGGACCCCGGCCCCGAACATATTGCGATAACCTGGCAACACAAGGCCTGCGAGAATCATCCCAAGACCAAGCCCCAAAAGAATCCAGGGTGTTCTTTCCTGCCAAGGCGAAATCACTTTCGGGGCTGGATACAAAATTTCTTGGACGGATTTAGGAAGCTGAGTCCAATTCAAATAGCTCTGAAGATGTCCGTATTTTTCTCGCGCCATTTCTAGCTGGTTCAACTTCCGACAAAGTTGGACGAAATCCATGTGAGCTTTTTCATCTTCGAGATTCGAAAAAACTTTTCTCCAAAGACGCTGGGCCTGAGAGGGGCCCGGTTGCCCTGGGATTTCAAGAAGCTTCTTCAGAATTTCATCCTCGGACCACAAAAAACTTTCGAAACGAGACCCGCGTTTACGCAGCATGAATTGGCTTTGACAGGACTTGCAGGTGTAAACAAGCCCCTCAAGAGGCTTCATGATATGAAATTGAGTTGAACAAGACGAACACGAGACTTCATCCTGATGCATCCCTGCTGTCCCTTTTGTCATCTCCATGCGAGCTCTTCTCCTGCCCGGTTTGGGCTTGGTTGTTCGCTTATTTTCTTATACTCTCTGAATTGTGACGCATTTTCTTGAACGACTCAAGCGCTATCAACTTCCTTTGATCAGTGGACTCCTGGTTGCGACCTCTTATCCGCCCTTTCCAAGTTGGGCCGTGGTTTTCTGCTGGGTGCCTCTTTGGCTTTTTTGTTGGAAGCAAAAGTCTTGGAAAACGGCCTTCTGGGCGGGATGGGCGACTCAGTTCACTCTCAGCCTGATCGGTTTTCACTGGGTGGCCTACACGGCCCATGCTTTCGGAAATCTTCCTTGGATCGTCGCTGTTCCCGTGCTTTTGCTGTTTGCCGCCTTCGTCCACTTGCATATTCCCCTCGCTTTAGCCTTGATCAATTGGCTTCGAAAGGATCAGGATTGGCCCGCAGGCTGGGTCTTTCTCAGTTATGCCTGTGCCATCTCGTTGCTCGAACGAATTTGGCCCATGATCTTTTCATGGAACATGGGTTACTCGCTTCTTTACTCGCGACTTGAAATTTATCAGTTGGCCGAGTGGGTGGGCTTCGAAGGTCTTTCGGCCTTCCTTTTTGCCCTTAATGCCGTTGTCGCCACCGGCCTTGTCGCATGGCAGACAACCCGTCGCGGACTGGCCATCGGGCTCATGGCCGCGACCTGTCTTCTTTTTCTGCTTTTCAACGTTGTGGGCTCAAAGATCCGCCCCGCCGACGAGCCCCCCGAGCGCACTCTGAAGGCGCTGATTGTGCAGGCCAACGTGGGACAATTCGATAAAGTTATGGCCGAGCAAAACCTGAAAGGCCGCGAAGGCGAACTCCCCCGCGCCGTGCAGGATCTGTATTTACGTTTGACCGAAGAGGCTTTGGCTCGATTTCCCGAAACTGAACTGATTGTCTGGCCCGAGACGGCCTTGGCGGATTACTTTGATCTCGATTACCTGAATCGGGATCGCGCCTTCCAGTTGCGCAGCCGAATCCAAAGCTGGAACCGGGCGGTGGTGACAGGCGCCTACTCACGAGATCCTCAAACTCAAGGCGTGTACAACGCCGTCTTTGGCTTTAATCACGACGGAGCGCTGGCGGCGAATGCCTATCGAAAGTATCAGCTACTGGCCTTCGGGGAGTATCTTCCAGGAAGTGAGTTTTTTCCGATTCTTTTGAAGTGGATTCCTTTTGTTTCGAATTTTGCAAGGGGGCCGGGTCCTGAGGTAAAGCCTCTGCAAACGGCTCGAGGAACTTTCAAAATTGCGCCTCAAATCTGCTACGAGAGTTTGTCGCCCGCCCACTCCCGCCTTGGCGCCCTAGCCGGTGGAGAAGTGCTCGTAAATGTGACCAATGACTCTTGGTTCGGCAAAGAGTTCGAACCCTTCCAGCATGGAACTATGACGTGGGCCCGCGCGATTGAAACCCGCCGGCCTCTGATTCGTGCGACGAACACGGGGCAATCCTCGATCATCACTCACCGCGGAGAGGTTCTCATAAAATCCCCTCTTGGCGTTAGCTGGGCCGGCATGGCGGAAGTTCCAGTTCCCGCACCGAAGATCACATTCTTCATGAAGTACGGTTATCTTGACTGGGTTCCGATCCTTGTGATTCTGTTGTTCGTGATTGGGAGAATGAGATATCGTGAAAACACCCGCCGGTCTGTATCGATCCCTTGATTGGGACATGATCCTTCAGAAAATTCAGGATTTGGCGACAAGCCTTGCCGCTCGCGAAAGTCTACTCAAGACTCAACCTCTGGCCTCCCCTGACCTGGCCTACCAGCAGTTTCAAGAAATTGAGGCGGCGTTTGCTATCACGGCGACGGGTGTTCGCCCCCACATGCAAAGCCTGGATCTTTTTTCGAATTGGTTTGTTCGAGTCAAAAAGAAATCTGTTCTGAAAGCGATCGAAATCAAGGACGTTCGATTCTTCTGCCTGGAAGCTCTCGCTCTTCAAGAGACTCTGAAGCAGAATCCCAGCCCCTGGAGCGACTCTCTGCTGGCGCAAATGATGGAGCCTTCAGAGCCCTTGTCGGCGATTGATCAGATTTTGACTCCCAATGGGGATATTCGAAATGACGCCAGCGAAAAGCTGTATCAGCTTTATACCGAGCGAGACCGCCTTGCGCGAGAAGTGCAGTCCACCATGGATCGCCTGGTTCGCGACCATCAGATTGAAAACATGCTTCAGGACAAATATGTTACGACTCGTGAGGGGCGCTGGGTGATCCCGGTTCGTTCGGGTTCCCAACACTTTGTTCCGGGGGTCATTCACGGATCTTCGCAAACGAAACAGACGGTCTTCATGGAACCGGAACGGGTCGTTCCGCTGAACAACCGACTCCGCCAGATCGATGTTGAACTCGAAGAAGAAATCGAACGTCTTTTGACGGAGCTCTCCCATTACTTGACGGGTCTCTCAAGCGATTTTGAAACGACTCGTAACCTGATGGAGCAGACGGATATTCGCCTGGCTCAGGCGCAATTTTCAGCCCTCGCTCAGGCGGCGCCGGTGCGCTTTTCTGAAAACGAAATTTTTCTTGAAGACGTGCGCCATCCGGCCCTGCAGCTTGCGGGGAAAAAAATTGTTCCCAACACCGTTCAGTTGGAATCTCGGAAAAAGATTCTGATTCTTTCAGGCCCCAACGCTGGAGGAAAAACGATTCTTTTGAAGAGCATCGGACTCGCAGCCCAGATGGCCCGTTGTGGACTGCCCGTGTGTGCGACTGGCAACTCTCGACTGCCCTTTTTCCAGGACATCGTTGTCGGCATCGGAGACTCTCAGAGTGTGGACGAGAATCTGAGTACCTTCGCAGCGCACTTGAAGATCTTGGACGAGGCTGCCAAAACCCAAGGTTCGCACACGCTGATCCTGATTGATGAAATTTGCGGATCGACCGACCCCGAAGAAGGGTCGGCCCTCGCTCGATCTTTTATCGAAGAGTTTGAGAAGAATGATGTCTTCGCGGTCATCACATCTCACTTGTCCCCGCTGAAGACGGGCTGGAGTGAACAAAGTCGCGTTCTGAATGGCAGCCTCGAGTTCAACAGCGAGCTGGGACGCCCCACCTATCAATTTCTCTCTGGCGTGCCCGGCGATTCCTTGGCGCTGCAAACCGCCCAGCGCGTGGGTGTGGACCGTAAACTGATCTCGCGAGCTCTCGAGTATCTTTCCCCCACCAGCCAAAAGCGTTTGGAAAGCCTGAATGAAATCGAGCAACTCAAAAAGAATCTCATGGACCTTCAACAGGTGTGGCGCGCAGAATCCCAAAAAGCCCAGACCCTGAAGAACGAATACGAAATGAAGCTTCAGAGATTTGAGAAGGACAAAGAGAAGGCCCTCGAGCGTGAAGTTCGTAAAGCTGAAAAAAAGGTCGAAGAGGCCATCAGCCAGGCGAAAGTTCAAGACACGTTCAAAAAGTACCGCGAACTTCATGAAATCAAGTCCACACTTCCCGAAATCGTGAAAGCTACCCCCTTCACAATGGAAAATAAGATTTCCAATGCCGATGACTTCAGTAAAAAATTTCCGCCGGGCACGAAGGTCTTTGTCCCTTCCTTAAATCAAGATGGCATCGTGCAAAGTCAGCCCAATTCCAAGGGTGAAGTCATGATTCTGTCTAATTCCATCCGACTGCAGCTTCCCTGGTTTGAACTGAAGCCTCCGGGATCCTCACCGAATCCGACGGCAAAAATTGTGCGACAGTCTTCTTCGTTTTCAGCGGCGCTTGTGGACGAAGACAAAACTCTCGATTTACGAGGCAAAACTGTGGAAGAAGCTCTCGAGGAACTCGAGATGGCTTTGGATCAAGCCTCCCACCAGCAAGAAGACCGCATGAAGATCATCCATGGTCATGGCACCGAAGCCCTGAAAAAAGCCGTTCGAACTTATCTGTCTCGTTCCGTCTACGTGAAAAAGTGGAAAGCCGGCGCGGCCGAACAGGGCGGCGATGGCATCACTTGGGTGGAACTCACAGACTAAAACTGAACGCTCTTCGCTTTTCTAGGATCGCCGGTCGATCTTGACCGTTTAGAAGTACGTGATCACTCGTCAAGTTTCTCTTCGTCCTGCCTTGAGACGATTCTTCTTGAGACAGAATTTTTTCAGTCTTTTCAAGCCCACCCGCGGAAGACCTTAAGAGCGCGGAAGGCCTAGCAATTGCACGCTTTTCTATTTGTCGGGTTTCATTCGTTGGGGGATATCATGAAAGTGCAGTCGCGATTCACTCGGGTTCGACTTTGGCTCCTGTTCAGTTTTGTTCTGTTTCTTTCGGCGTGTGGTTCGTCGACCAGTGGTCCCTCTGAGACTGTTCTGCAGTCGTCGAGCAACGGAAATCCCAATCCCACCAAGCCGATCGCTTACTGCAATGAGGCGATGACCCCGAACCTAAGCTACCGCATTCTCGCTCAATCCCTGAATGGCGTTCCAGATCCTAGCTGGGTTCAGATGCGGATTCTGGGACTGCCCGCTGGTTTTGAAAACTCGACGACCTTTTTGCAGTTTTGGAAAGGACAGGCCACAACAGACACCACGGTCACCTTTCACCCCACTCCTGTTGTCTTTTCGCTTTTCGATACCCAGTCTCAAACTTACATCCGAAACAACATCTCGGCGCTTCGCTGGAGCGAAGTTCAAACCCTTATCGCAGGCGCAAGTCCGGCGGCCTTCTTTTCTCGAGTTATTCTGGTGATGAACCTTCAAGATACCACCGGCCAATTTCAGGTCCTGAATGCGACCAGCTACCTAACCGCTTCGAACCAAGCTCAAGAGCGTCTGGATGCTCTGTTGCCTACTTTTTTCGCCAATCCTCAGGACTATGCTTTTAAATCCACGGGCGCGCCGCGCGAGTCAGTTCTTCGAAACCTTCATCCCCTTCGAACGGCGACAGCTGATTTCGCAAATCTGGCCGCAGCCCTTTGCCAATAGACCTAGGGGCCGGGGCTCACCTGCAGCCTTGCGAATGGCTAGTGGGAGTTCTCTTGGACAATTTCATCCGCCTGAAGATTCTCTCCCATTCGGTAGCGATCGACCAGCGTGGGATCTGTTGTGGGAAATGAAAAAAGAAGGGTATGGACACCATTCGACTCATCCTCGATGGTGACGGTCACGTAGGTCAAATCCGCGATCTCGTGATCGGGAAATTCCTTGATGAAGATCACCATCACGTGGCCCTCAAGATCGGACTTTCGCCAAATCTCGTCGGCATCTTCAATCGTGGGTTCACGAAGGTCATAGAAGTTCTTAAAGTCCGTCTGCGGGATATCTTGGTCAGATCTCACCTTCAGCATGGAAAGGTAAAGCCCCATGGCCAGAGGGTCCCCTTCCAAAAGAGAATCGCCTTCCAGCGCTCCCTCGACGACTTTTTCATACATCTTGTCGTAAATGAGCTCTCCCCGACGGTAAGTCTTCATCAGATCCGCATTTTTCGAGGGGAAATGGGTCAAGACAAAGGTCGGGATCTGATCTTCAATGGTGACATAGCAAATCGCGAAGTACGTAAAGTCTTGCGACTTCGTGTGGATCTCTTTCATGAAGATGTGCACGGGAAGATCCGGAAAGGTCTTATCGTCCCTCCAGATCTGATCCGGAAGATCGAGCGTTTCTTCCAGGTGCTTTTCCAACTTGATCTGGGCTCGATCCGAAAAATCATCCTTCGCGCGATGGCTGATGTACTCGTCCTCTAGACCTTGGATGTACGGCTGAAAATACAAATGAAGGGCTTTTTCCGATTCAAAAATGAGACCCTGCTTTTCATCGATGATGATTAGGCTTTCATCTTTGGCGGTCTTTTTTTTCGTTGCGCGCGATTTAGAATTCTTCATGTTTTTGATTTTCTCTCGATCGAGCTCCTGATCCAACATCCAAAATTGACAACAATCGTCAAGAAGAGCACTTGAAATTTTAAAAAGGCTCATTCAGCATAATTGTAGGGATATCGATCGCAAGGAGGCGGAGATTGTCTCAACCCATTCCAGAGAAATTGCAAGAGAAGAACTTGGAGCGCATGGAAGCTCTCCTCGCACACTCAGCTCGAGGCGTGCACATCCTTTTTGACAATAAATCTCTAGCGGATGTCCTCCGCCATGTCAAAGACGATGCGGACTTTTTCAATTTTGACAAAATGAAGAAGGTTCAAGACGTCATGACGGAGCTGATTGCTAAGCCCACCTTTTTCGACAAGGTGTCTTACCTTAAAACATTGGACCGCGAGTCTTTTGAAATGGTGGTTCGAGCCTACTTCCACATCGTGGAAAGTACCGTGCGCGCCAACCATGATCTGACTCATTAATTTCCGATTCCTCTCAATTCGATACATTCTTTTTTGAGAATTCTGAATTTTCAGTTTTTTTGTCGAACTCTTAGTGTCTTTTTTTTGGTCGAAAGCCCTTTTCTGAACAATCCTTCGACAAAGGTCCTGTAGGATTAAAGGTAAGGAAGAGTCCAAGAAGGAGGACGCTCATGTTTACCACGAAAAGCTCACGTTTTGCGCAAGTGGCCATGGGAGTACTCGCTATGTTGTACGTCACCGGATGCGAGAACACAGGAAATGGCGAAGTTCCAAAAGAGGAGACTCGATTTCATCTTTATGACATCAATGAGTATCCTCTCAACAAAGTTGTGTGCGATCCGTTCGGCGGAGGCGGCAACACAAGTCCAAAGCAAGGTATCAAAGCCGAGCTCTTCTATAGAAGTGCGGGTCAACCTCGCTACTATAAGGCTCAGGACTATGTGGCTCATACAACAAAGTCCCCCCAGGATCTCTTTTTCGCCGACATCAATGTTCCGACCCGCATGTTTAATACGGGTTTTTCGACACAGACCAGTGGCGTTCTAAAGGATGATTCCGGAAACACCCTCATTGAATTCTTCGGCCTTCAGATGCGGACAAATATCCGCTTGAGCCAAGATGATGAAGAGGGAATCTATGAGTTTGCCCTTCTGAGCGATGACGGATCGATCATGAGAATCAAGAACGGATCGAACTGGTCGGATGTGATCAGCAATGACGGAGACCACCCCACTCGTCTTGGGTGCTCAACGACAGAAATCGAAATGAAGCGCGACACAAAACTGGAAACCGAAATCCTGTACTATCAGGGACCCCGTTTCCACATCTCGAATATTCTGCTTTGGAGAAAGCTCGATCCGAACAATCCCGTGGCCGGTCAAGATGCTCGCTGCGGACTGACTGGAAACCACACTTGGTTTAACCCAAATAAGAATTCTCAGCCGACAACCGAGTGGAACAATCTGCTCAAGCGTGGTTGGAAAGTGGTTCAAGCCAGCAACTTCTATCTTCCTGAAGAACAAGGCGATGGCACTTACAATCCCTGCACACCCGGAACTGCGCCTGTGATCACGAACTTCCGCATCACCGAGATGACGTCAGATTCCGTGTTCGTAGCTTGGCAAACCGATATTCCTGCAACCGCGCAAGCTCTGATCGTTGAAGTTGGGACCGGCGAAGCCCGATTAACCGCGACGGATAATATCCTGAGAACTGCGCACCGCCTTCAGGTTTCTGGCCTGAAGCCGGCCACGCGCTACACGATCCAAGCGGTCAGCGTGTCGGAAGATCTGGGTAAGGCGATTAGTATGCCTTCGACGGAGTTCCAAACACCCTAATTGATTCAAGTCTGAAGTTCCGGACGACACTGTCCGAAAAGGAGGAGAATGCAGATTCTCCTCCTTTTTCCATTTTTTTGGGGTGTTCTGGCGCAGGCTGAGTACCGGGTCTTTAAACTCGTGATTCGAAAACCTGCCGCAACCGCTTCGCAGCCCGCGACCGAGCGAACCGTGTTAAGCACCCTGGACCCGCTGCAGTACAAGGACTACGAGATCGTTCAACCTGACGAAACTGTGACCTCGACCGAGACCTGGATGTGCCGAGGCCGAACCGATGGGCAGACCGACTTCTGTCCAAACCCGAACAAGGCCCAGATTCCCGACTCGACTGTCTCAAATCAGAACGCTCCGTGATAAACTGCTTTCATGGCGGTTGATGCATCACGAGCTCGGGCCCGCGCCCAAGAAGAGCTCTCCAATCTTCACGCGGAACACTCCCGCAAAAAGCGAAAGCTTCTTCAAGAGCAGGAAGAAGAGATTGAATCTCTTCACGATAACTACACTCAAAAGAAACAATCCATCAGCGAGCACAGTGAAGCCGCTATCAATCACATTCAAAAGAAGCAGAACGAAAACATTGAAGACCTCGTAGCACAACGAGAAAAGACAGCCCAAAAGGGACAAGAAAAACTTCAGAAGATGGAAGAGAGCTACAAAGCTCGAATGGAGCGTCTTCAGAAAGAGCGAAGTCAAACGCTTGAGAAGGCGCGGACCGAGCAGCGGGAAAAGCTGACCGAAGTCCAAGAAAAGGACCAAGCCCGTCTGAGTTCAACCCGCGAGCAGGGAAAACAGAGTCTAGCGAAGATGAAGGAGCAGTACCGAAAGCAACTTCAGCACGAACAAAATTCGAATCAGCACCGCCTACTCTCCGTCCGCGAACAGAACGAAGTTGATCTGAATAACGAAATTCAAAAAGGAGAATCGCGCCAAGAGAAAGTTCGCGAGTCCTATGAAACCGAGGTCAAGGAACTTCGACAAGAGGGCGACTCGGCGATCTCGTATGAAAAGTCGCTCAAAGACCAAAAGCTCCAAAAAGTGAAAGCGGATTTTGAAGAGCAACACGATCGACAGCAAAAAAGCTGGAACGAGCGCGAACGGAATCTGCACGAGGGCTATTCACGCAAGCTTGAGCACCAGAAGCAGGCTCATGAAAAACAAGCTAAAACTCAGGAAAAACACTTCCAAAAAGTTTACGCCAAGAATGAGGATGAAAACCGCCGGACACTCGAGATCCAAAATTCGATGTACACAAAGCAGATGCTCAATCAAAAGCGTAAATTCACCCGTGAAGCCGAAAAGTACTCCAACAAAGAAGAAGATCCTTTCTACAAAATTCAAGATCGTGGATCTCGCCTTGAAGAAACGTCGGACTCTTACATTCTCACGGCTTACGTTCCCGAACATGAAAAGGACCAAGTCAAAGTTCTTGTCGACAGTCGAAAGGCCGTCGTGAGCGGCCAACGCTCTTTCAATGACAAGATGGAAGATGAAAACAGAAAAATGACAACCGATAACTATCAGAGCTTCCGAGAAGAGTTCACTTTTTCAAAGCCTGTGGCTACTGAAGCGATGGTGCGAGAGCGTGATGGAGACTACGTGATTCTCGAGATCCCGAAGCTTTCATCCGTTGAAACTCAGGCCGTCAAGATCAACAAGAAGGGCTAGAGCGGCCCTTTTCGTCACCTCCCTGTAAACTCTGCTGTACAAAATTCTGACACTAGGAAGCTTTTCGGAAGCGCGATATGACGACCCTCATTCAGACTTACTTTTGGGTCTGAAGATTCTTAGGGGGAATCATGGGGCCATCAAAGTTCATAAAGACCACTGCAACTGTCATGGCCTTTTGGGCGATCATGACGGTTCCACAACTGATTCAGGCTCAGAGCGAGCTCTCAATATCAGATTGTTTAAAGCAAATCCAATCCCATTGGGCGACCAAGGTGGTAGGGCAGCTTGAAGGAAACACGCGCCACAACACCTCTTGCCAGCTTGATGTGCAAATTTCTCAAGCCTCTCTTGATGTGATGGCCGTTGGAAATCCACTCCAAATTCAGTTCTCTCTTCTTGCGACGCCGAAAAAAGATGAAAAGTCCGAGCAGACTCTTGTGACATGCAAAGTTGACAAGGAGAAGCTGCATCTTGTTTTTGAAGAAAAACAAGAGGGAGCTTTTGAAAAGCGCGAACATGTTCAGATGACTTTGCTGAAGCGACATGGTCAGGGCCTAAGCCTGATTCTGGCAAAACGAGAAATGAAACTCTTCCGGCTCTCGCAGCATTCCAATCTGATCTGTCACCTGAACTAGAGCTTGTCGTCGGCTGAGCAAGACCATCGCGCTAAGCCCTCTGGATGAGGCACGCCCTTGACTCGCGTGCAGCCTTGAACAAGGCCGCTCGATCTTCAGAATTGAAACTGGGAAATCTTATTCGTCGACTTTTAAGCCCGAAGTGCGGAGCTCGCCGATCATAAAGCGAAAACGATTATGCAAGTCTTCAACGAGGGCCAAGCTCGACAAGAACTCATCCTCGACCGATGGCTTTGCACCACGAGGCTTCTGTTCGAAGCGCTCCAAAGCGGACGAAGAAAAGAACGACGGATTCTTCAAAGCCATTTGTGCTTGTGAGGGTGTCGTTGTCGTCTGTTTCATACTGTTCTCCTTCTTCGTCCAGAAGCCCGACCTAATACTTTAGGGAAGCTCCTTCTGGGTTCTCAACTTAAATCGAATGACATGAGTTTTTTACATGTCTTCTTTGTTAATATTCACACTTCAAGCTCTCTCGATCCGCGATCTGCAAATCAATGCGATCCTGGTTCGATTTCAAGCCCGTCGCCATCACGCTTGGCGCCGCATCGTTATGACGCAGCCCTAAAACGTGACCAAACTCATGAAGCAAAAGAGCCTCGATATTGACGGCTCCCAAAGGCACTGAAGAGGCTCCCGTAACGTAGTAAGTGTAGTACAAACCGTTGATGCGAATATCGGCCTCGCGCATTTGATCTCCCGACCAGCGCAAGTGCGTTCGGGCCTGCTCGGCCGCTCGTTCCTGTTCCCAGGTCTTCAGAAAGTAGATCACATTTGTTGAGTCTTCAGCCGGACGATCGCCTCCGATTCGAACCGGATCGATGATGAGGATTTCCCGTCCAAAAGCTTCATTCCAAGTGGTCGCAGCACTGCGAATGGCGTCTTCATAAACCTGAGGAACTGAAGTGTGCAGATAGAGCCTGACGGGAACCGAGGACTTCCAAGAGACTCGTTCACCATACACATTCTGAACAAATCCGCATGACGTTTCATTCTTTGGCTTCGCACATGACAGAAGCGCCAGATACGATGTGAGCACAACAAATAAACGCCAACGAAGGGAAGGGGTCATACATCTCCTTGCAAAGGGCTATCGCAAGGACAGGGCCGATCGAGCCCCTGTTTAAATGGATTTGAAACGGCAGCTCGAGTGTTCGCTTAGTCGACGGGTCGCCCAGAAATTGCTAAAGCCGCAGTTTTCTTCAAGTTCTCGTCGACTAGAAAATCGACACCCCAAGAGACCCGTTCGGTCTCTGTCTCACCCCCTTGCGAACTCGGTATCACAATCACACCAAGCTCACGTTCGAGCGCGCGATCACTTTGTCACCACCCAGCTAAGTACTGAAAATAGCTTTACATTTCAGCGTGGCACAGGACCTGCTTTATGTCTCAAAGTAAGACAGTCGACCGAAAAGGTCCGCCGGCTCTTGTCCAGGATCCTGGAGCCCTCCGAGCCACTTGACCCATCACACTTCACATCCCGAGGCCAGGGGAACAACCCCTCCCGCCTCTCCAGCGCGCAAAGCCGCCAGGCTCTTGTTCTAAGAACGGAACGCAAGTAGACAGATCCTTTTGAGGGCGTCATAGTCGACCCAGTCCACGGCTGCGTGGGCCTAGGGCTTCTTTCTCGACCCCAAGGAGTTTTTATGAAGACTTATCCCTTAACGGTGATTCCAGGCGATGGCATTGGTCCCGAGATCACAGACCAAGTGATCAAGATTCTCAAGGCCGTTCAAGCTCCCTTTGATTATCAAGAATTCCCCGCTGGTGAATCCGCACTCGCAAGCCATGGGTCCTTGCTGCCAGATGTGACCGTCGCGTCCTTAGAAAAAACGAAACTCGGGATCAAGGGACCCACGACGACCCCGGTGGGCGGAGGCCATAAATCCATCAACGTGACCCTACGCCAGAAATTTGATCTCTACGCCAATGTGCGACCGGTGCGCTCCCTTCTTTCATAAAGCCAACATCATGAAAATGTCCGACGGACTTTTTTTGAAAATCGGGCGCGAAATTGCCGAGAGCTATCCCGACATCGAAACCCGAGATGTAATTGTCGATAACGCCTGTATGCAACTTGTAACACGACCTGAGCAATTCGAAGTGATTGTCACGCAAAATTTGTACGGTGATATTCTGAGCGATCTTTGCGCGGGTCTTGTTGGGGGTCTGGGAGTGGTGCCTGGAAGCAACATTGGGGATAAGGTCGCGATTTTCGAGGCTGTTCATGGCTCGGCTCCCGACATTGCGGGACTGAACAAAGCCAATCCCACCGCTCTTCTGCAAAGTGCCGTGATGATGCTGGAACATGTCGGAGAGCTAGACAAAGCTCAACGAATTATGAAAGCCTTGTTAGCAACTCTTGAAGACGTGAAGACCCGAACAGGAGATCTGGGCGGTCCTGCCACGACTTCAAGCTTTGGCGAAGCGGTCGTGCGAAACTTAAGATAGAGATTTCGCTCTCGGCCCTTCACGAAAAAATTATGAAGGAGGACAAGTGAGAACTCAGACAACACGACTTCAGGGGCTCATCACCATCGCTGCTCTTATTCTTGGAGTAGCGGCCTGCTCGAGCAACCCCCACAAAGCAAAACGGGTCGAAACTGAGATTGAAAGTCATGGCGAAGTGACCGGAGATACCACCGTTGGTGTCAAAGACGGAAATATGGTGGTCCAAAAGAAAGTTCAAATGAACGAAGAAGTGCGTCGTCTGCAAAATGAAGTCTTCGAACTTGAGGATCGAGTTTACGGAAACCGGAAGTACGGATCTTTGGGTCTCTATGGAGTCTTGCGCCAGTGCAAAGTGGATCTCAGCGATCCTCAGTGGGGCGGCGACGGCAAATTGAAGTGGACAGAGCCGATCGATCGCATCACCGACAAAGAAGACGAGTGGAAAATTGGTTTGGATGAAAAAGAAAAACTGGTGGGCGTCAGCGAAGAATTTCTTCTGGATCGCATCCAGCGTTTCCGCAACTACAAACGAGTGCTGATGCAGCGACAAGATGAGTACGAAGAAAAAGTTCAGATCTGTAAGGCTGAACTTAAAACCCAAAAGGCTCAGCACGCTCAGTCAAAAGCTGCCAACTAAAAAGAATTTCAAATGACAAATTTCGAGAGGGTTCCCAGGGACCCTCTCTTTTTTTTCGGCTCACGCTCAGAAATGGGTAACGCTTCTCTCGGAGAGCTCTTCCCTTGGAAAATCTTACAGCCCCGGTCCTGACAGAATTTTAACTGTCTCTCTCAGAAAATTTCAGGTACTCAACACCCATCTTACGATCTTTATCGTTTTAGGAGGTTTTATGAAGTTCTTTGTTTTGTTCACAGGTTTTTTCAGCATGGCTCTGGCGTCAGCTCAACAAGGGCCGGTTCGATTTCAGCCCCAAACTGAAATTCCGCATGAGCTGCAAATCTATATTCAGGACACACTCGTTCGAAATTGTTCAGCCCTGCGACAGAACTCGGTTCGTTTGGACGAAGTTCAAACAACCTACGAGCGCCAACAGATCGATCAGGGGATCGTCGACTTCTACTACACGACTCTTCTGAAAGCTTACCAAGTCGTCGGAGGAACTCGAACCCGCGTCCTCGGGGATGTGGTGATCGAATCGACTTACTATGCGTTTCAAGGTGGTGAAAACCGCGAAGTTCGAAGCGTGAAGGCTCCGGCCTCTTTGGGTTGCCGCGCTCTTTAACCCGATCAAGATTCGCGGTCCTTGCGGGCCGCGAAATTTTTCAAGCTTTTCATTTTTGAATTCTCATTCGATCGCAGAAGACTTACGGCCTAATTCAGGCTTTTTTTGTAAAGCTCATTCTTCAGTTGCTTGAGCTCATCAACGCCGATGACATAGGGACGACCACAAACTTGACAGGTGACGTCCGCCACTTCTTGCTTCTGAATCATGTCCTCAAGATCCGCCAGGCCTAAAGTTTCAAGAGCCCGGACCACGCGATCCTTCGTGCAGGGGCAGGCGTATTCAAGTTTGTAAGAATGATCAAGCTCGATAAATTCCAGTCCTTGCAAAAAGGGTTGAACAAGATCTACCGGTTTTGCGCCGTCAAAAAGCATTTGAGAAACTGGAACTTGGCGCGATTGCGCGTTCTTCTCAATTTTCTCCACGACCACTTCGTCCACTCCCGGCATCACCTCGAGCAGAACTCCGCCGGCCGCGCGAACTTGGCCATACCCATCCAGGTACACACCGACCGAGACTAAACTTCGAATTTGATGGGACTGACTCAAGTAATGGGCGATGTCATCACCGATCTCACCGGTCACAAGATTGACGGTGCCCTGAAAAGGTTGCTTCTGAAACGGCTGATGGCGAGCCACGGTCAAAAACCCATCCCCGATTCCCTGCTTCAAAGAAAAACCCTGATCGTAATTCGGCGGTTCCCAGTGCGACATGGGCGTATAACCTCGCACTTGCCCCTCAAAGTGGGCTTCAGCGTAAATGGCCTTGAGCGGTCCCGAGCAACGAATATACAAACCCACCTGATGACCCTGCTTCTGCTGAGACGCCAAGAGCAAGGCTCCCACCATGGCGCGACCGACGGCCATCGTGGGCACCGGCTTCGCGGTCTGGAGGGACTGCATTTCGCGAACGACTTGAGTCGCATCCACGGCGGCCACACGGACAGTGAAGTCGGTGGTGACGTAGCGATGGACCCGTGGACCCGAGACTGGATTTTCTAAGTTGGATTCAGACATCGGGTGTCAAATTGTCAGAAGCTCCCAGAGGAGTCAAGCCTGGCAGCCCCCCCGAGAAGGCCCTAGAGGATTTGACTGACTTTGGGGTTCCCACGACAATGAGGACGAGTTCGAGGTGGACTTCCAACAGAGGGCCGAGCGGCCGACGAGGGTCTCGATGATGTGGGTGGTGTTTCGTCATGGTGAGAAAGAGCTGCAGGGTCACGATCCTGATCTGAGCTCTCGTGGACACGAGCAGGCACGACGCCTGGTTGAGAAGGTTCGCAAAGGACAGCTTCCCAAACCGAACGCCTTGTATGTTTCGACAAAAAAGCGAACTCTCCAAACCTTTTCTCCACTGGGTAGGGAGTTCAAAGTGAAACCCCAAATTCGAGCCGAACTCACGGAACGAGTGCCTGGAGAAACTGTCGAAAAATTTCGCTTCCGAATTCAAGAGTTTTTGCTCAAACTGATGTTGCAGCACCAGGATAACGAAGTGATTTATCTGTGCACGCATTTTGACTGGATCGAAGAATTCTTGACGACCATTGAATGCGACGCGGATCTCTCCCGGTGTCACCATTGGCCCTCGGCTCAACATATGGTGTTTGAGAAAAAGGAGCTTTGGCATCTGCTGAAATATGAGGGTTTATGAAACCAAATCAGTACTGGTGCATCGGTCGTAACTTCTCGGAGCATGCTCGCGAACTGGGAAATCCGATTCCGGAAAAGCCCCTCATTTTCTTGAAAAGTGGGGGCTGCCTTCAAGACGGGCCCGATTTGGTCTTTCCTGATTTCTGCAACGAAGTCCATCACGAGCTTGAAATCGTTGTCCTCTTAGGCGCTCAGCTGGAGCCAACCCATTGGACCCTGGGCCTGGATTTAACCGAGCGCAAGCTGCAAAACGAGCTGAAACAGCTTGGGCAGCCCTGGGAGCTGTGTAAGTCCTTTAAGGGGGCTGTCGCCCTGGGACCCTGGCAACCCCTCGCCTCCGCCAAGGCCCTGGAAACCATGGAATTTACCCTGGTGGTCAACGGGAACGTTCGCCAATCAGGGCGCGCTGAAAATATGATCTTCCCTTTCCCGAAACTTCTTCAGTACTTATCGACCCGCTTTCCCGTCGCCCCTGGAGACGCCATCTTCACAGGGACTCCCTCGGGGGTAGGATCGCTCAAGACGGGAGACCGTCTGACGGCCCAATGCGGTCAATTGACAGTCAACTGGTCCGTTCGATAGAAGTTTCCCAGAACTGAAGTTTTGACTCGAGACAGATCTCCGGCGCTCAGGCCGCGGGGTCAGGAGACTCAATGGATACGACTCAGCATAAGACCACCACCTCCCACTCCCCTCTCCAGCAGCAAGTGATTGAAAAGGGCCGCGAGATTCTTCGCAAAATGGAGAGTCAATCCAAACCCAGTCTTTTCTCGCGAGATTTTTGGTACGGCTCCATCATGGAATGGAGCATGAAGAACGAGAAATTCAAGACCAATATGTTCCGCTTCGTGGATGTTCTTCCTTCGCTGAATTCTGGGCAAGACGTCGCCAAACACTTGAAAGAGTACTTCTCGGAAAACGGCGGTGAACTGCCTCCCGTTTTTAACGTCGGTCTTGGGCTGGGATCGTTAGCGCCGTCCTTGATGGCCAATGCGATCAAAAAAAATGTCACCTCCATGGCGAAAATGTTCATCACAGGTGAGAACCCTCAAGAGGCCCTTGGAGTTCTGAAAAAAGCGCGCAAAGAAAAGATGACCTTCACTGTCGACATTCTGGGAGAAG
This sequence comes from Bdellovibrionales bacterium, assembly GCA_046336915.1. Classification (GTDB taxonomy): domain Bacteria; phylum Bdellovibrionota; class Bdellovibrionia; order Bdellovibrionales; family Bdellovibrionaceae. The sequence continues at coordinate 30,602 of JBKDHV010000027.1, read as the reverse complement.
CAACCCTCTCTGAGAAGGAAGCCCAAGAGTATCTGAGTCGATACCTTGAATTGATCGAGTGGCTGGCGCAGGATTCCCGACGCTGGGAAACCGTTCCGCAAATTGACCAAGATCATGAAGGCAACATTCCGAAAGTGAATGTTTCTGTGAAACTCACGGCCCTCTTTTCTCAAATCAATGATCGCGCCTGGGACGTGACCAAGACAGAACTGAAGAAACGCCTGCGCCCGGTTCTGCAAGCGGGGATGCGAGCCGGGGTCTTCATCAATTTGGACATGGAACACTATGCGGTGAAGCATCTGACTCTTGAGGTCTTTAAAGAGATCTTGATGGAAGATGAATTTCGCCACTACAAGTTTTTTGGCTGTGTGATTCAAGCCTACCTGAAGGACTCGGAAGAGGACATTCGGGATCTGATTGCATTTTCCATAAAGCGCGGAACCCCCTTCACAGTTCGATTGGTCAAGGGGGCCTACTGGGATTCTGAAACCATCGAAGCTGAGCAGCGAGGCTGGGCTTGTCCCGTCTACACCGTAAAGGCCGAGACAGACGCCAACTACGAGCGCTGTGCGAAGCTTTTGCTGGACAACCATCGCCACCTTCGCGTGGCCCTCGCGTCTCACAACGTGCGATCTTTGGCTTCGGCCTTGGTCCACGCGGAAAAATTGGGGCTTGCGAAGAACGCGTTTGAAATTCAGATGCTGTACGGAATGGCCGAACCGATCAAAAAGACGTTCGTGGAGATGGGGTACCGAGTTCGCGAGTACGCACCGGTCGGAGATCTTTTGCCTGGCATGGCGTATCTTGTTCGTCGACTCTTAGAGAACACCTCGAATGAATCATGGTTGCGTGGCAAGTTCGCAGAAGGCAAATCCGTTGAAGACTTGTTAGCTGATCCGGCTGATCGCATCGGGACTCAGGCACCAGCCCTCTTCGCGAAACGTCCGTTCAACAATGAACCCTACCTTGATTTTGCGGTCGCTCAAGATCGACAAAAGCTCGAGCAGGCCCTTCAAGCTTTTCAGTTTAATCACAAAATTACCCCCGTGATCAGCGGAGTTCCGCAAACAAGCCCGGACGTTTTTCTACGTGTGAACCCTTCGAAGACATCGCAAGTGGTCGCGGAAGTAACGATGGCCACTCGAGAACAAGCAGAAAAGGCCGTGGTTGCGGCCCATGACGCTTGGAAATCTTGGAAGAAGGTCCCGGTTGCAACTCGAGCAGGCTATCTTGAAAAAGCGGCGGACCTGATGGCTGCACGACGTTTCCAACTAATTGCCACTCAGGTTTTCGAAGTGGGTAAACCCTGGGCTGAAGCGGATGCGGATGTCGCCGAAGCCATTGATTTCTGCCGCTACTATGCCAAGAACGCTCGAGAAATCTTCAAACCCCTTCGTGTGGGTGGAATTCCTGGAGAAGTCAGCGAGTACATCTATCGCTCTCGCGGTGTGACGGCCGTCATAGCGCCTTGGAACTTTCCATTGGCGATTTTGGCCGGACAAGTGGTTTCGGCTCTTGTGACGGGAAACACCGTTGTGATGAAGCCCGCCGAACAAAGCTCTCGAGTCGCTCAAGAGCTCTACGAAATCCTTCGCGAAGTGGGCGTGCCCGCTGAAGCCCTGCATTTCTTGCCCGGTTATGGCGAGGTTGTCGGAGCCGCTCTTGTTCAACACAAACTTGTCAGCACGATCGCCTTCACGGGATCAAAACAAGTGGGCCTCCTGATTCTGAATGAGGCGTCTCGCGTGCAGACGGGCCAACAGCATGTCAAACGCTGCATTATTGAGATGGGCGGAAAGAATGCGCTGATCGTCGACAACGATGCGGATCTGGACGAAGCCGTCGATGGAGTTCTCTACTCGGCGTTCGGCTTTGCTGGTCAAAAGTGCTCGGCGGCCTCTCGTTGTATCGTTTTGGAAGAAGTTTACGATCGGTTCCGCGATCGCCTGATGGAAGCGGCGAAATCCATTGTCATTGCCTCAGCTCAGGACCCACGCGCCTACCTGGGACCGGTCGTGGATGAAGAAGCACATAAGCGGCTTTTGCACGAAATCGAGGTCGCTTCCAAGTCTCACAATATTTTGTTTAAATCCGCGACACCGCAAGAGGGCTACTTTGTTCCCGTCACGATTGTTGAGAACGTGAAACCTCAGGATCGAGTGGCGCAAGCTGAGTTCTTCGGTCCCCTTCTCGCTTTAATCAAAGCCAAAGATTTGGACGAGGCTCTTGAGATTGCGAATTCCACTGAGTATGCCTTGACTGGAGGGCTCTTTTCGCGAAGCCCCGAAAACATTGCGCGTATCAAAGAAGAGTTCGTGTGCGGAAATCTGTACGTGAACCGTGGCATCACGGGTGCCATGGTGGATCGTCATCCCTTCGGCGGCTTCAAGATGTCGGGGATCGGCAGTAAGACCGGGGGCCCGGATTACCTTAAACAGTTTGTTGAGCCGATTTGCGTGACCGAGAACACTCTACGACGTGGGTTCGCCCCCACCGAGGAGCTCTGAGCGCTTTTGTCCCCATCGGTGTGCCAGTCCCAATAGCATACCCGCAAAAGCTCCGCCTAAATGGGCGGAGTGAGCGACACCGCCGCCCCAGCCGGGCGGATCCGCCAGAAGACGGGTCAAATCTTCCACCAAGAAAAGCGGAAGGATCCAATAGGGACTTAAAAGGATGCGTCCCATGTAGTGACGAATGGGAACAAAAAAGTAGAAGAACGGAATCAAGCGCTTACGAGTCGCCGTGACCATAAAACCCATCAGGGCTGTCACAGACGCACTTGCCCCCACCATGGGAATAAATCCCGAATGATCCACCCATAGAAAGGCATAGCCGCCCACAAAACCACCCATCATATAGATCAATCCCATCATCGCACCGCCGACCATTTTTTCCACGCAGGCCGCGAAGAAAATAAGGAAGAGGACATTCGACAAAAGATGAATGGGCCCTTGATGGGAAAATTGATAGGTAATCCAACGAAAAACACTGGATTCCGACTGAGAAAGACCGAACAAATGAATCGGCTTTCGAGCCTCGTCCTTAAAAACATCATTCAGTTTATCTCTCCAGATTCGAAATCCAATTGGATCCGAAGTGGACGACCAGGTCTCAAGCGATTTTAAAAAATCTCCGTCGCGAACTGACTGAGCGCCCAGCGCCTGAAGCTCGACAGCCTGTCGGCCATACTGGGACTGATCTTGCCACTCCAGATAAAAGCGACCTGCGGATTCAATGAAGTCAGATGAAAAGCCCTCGGGGTCTGCAGGAACTCCGTTCGGGGGCACAAAAAGCAAAAAATAGAAAAACAGATTTAAAAAAACAAGGGTCAGCGTCCAGGGGACAACTTCCATTGCTTCAGAAAGCCGAATTCGGCCAGGCAGCGGGACGATCACGGCTCTGCTCTTTCCTTCTCATAGGTTTCGATTATCTTCTTGATCTCATCACTGGCGGGGGCGCGGTTTTTTTCCGTCAAGGCCCGAGCCTGAAGATAAAGACTCACGTCCCAGGCCTTGAGCTCATCCTTGATGACGTCTTCCTGGCGAAGTTGTTTGTGAAGAGCAAGGGCCTGAGCAATCTGCGACTCACGGGTCAAGACTCGCATGAGAGCGACCTGGACCGACAGAAAGCTTGAACGATCAACCTTGGATTTCAGATCAGCCAATCGAGCCGGATCCGGTTGCAGACTGTAGCTCGTCAAAGAACACAGGGTGGGAGCTTGCCACTCACAGATTTGGTGAGAAAGGGCCTTTCGAACCTCCTCATCTTTTTCGATCTGGAACCTAAAAAAGTAAGCAAGAGCTTTTTCCTGTCGAGATCTGGCATTCCAAAGTTTCTCTTCAATCGCGAACTTTGTTTCATCCGAGGTGTCTTTCTTCAAGAGGGCCCGCGCCACCAGAACGTCAATGTTGTCCTCAGCTGGCAGGTCACCGCCAAAGGTGAGCCGATCTTTTTGAGTCAGGACAGAAGCAAAAATCATGAACAGCATGAAGTAGCCCAGAATCATGATCGTTCGAATTTCATGACGACTTCGAAGCGAAACGGCCGGCAGGGCACCGTTGGCTCCTCGCGCACGACGTCCCGCTCGCCGCGTTGTCACAACAGCCGTATCGGAAACTCGATCATGCCAACAGCGACCGTAAGGATGCACGGCCGCCTCGAGAAGCGGAAGTCCAAGAAAAATCCAGGAAAGCGTGAAGAACAGACTTCTTAAGAGCGCTTGGTTCCAGGTCATTCCGTTCACAAGAGACTTCACCTTGATTCCCATCGCCGCCTGCCCAGGGGTCGCTCGAAAGAAGTAGGTGAAACCCGTTTGCAACATGACGTGAGTCAAAAATCCCAGCACAAAAACATGAAAGCCCAAATCCGAATCGAAGCCTTGAGCTGAATCCATCAGAAGCAGTTTTAGATGGTATGCGGGAACAAAAGCGACGAGTGGTGACAAAAGAACCGCATCGATAAATCCCGCCACAACTCGCGTGGTGGCCTCGGCAGGTCGAACTTCAGTTTCCGTGTTAATTTTCGGAGAGGATAAATCTTCAATCACCATGAAGATTTATCGGTGGAAATTGGACTTTTACTGAGTCAAGAATTGTAGTTTTGTCACAGTCTGAAGGCTGTCTAGACCAAAGATAGCTCGACCGACTTGACGCCCTTTTTGATCAACAAGATTGTAAACTTCTTGCTGATCATCGGACTTGTCCAAGCGAGCCTGCTCAAAAGCGATAGCCCAGACGCCCTTGTAGGACTCAAGGAACTCTTCTCGATTCTTCAGCTCAACAGGTCGTTTCATTTCAAGAGAAGAAATCAATGATCCTTCGCGAGTCATTTTGACATCACCTTGAAGAACTCCAAACAGAAGCTCATCGAGCTGGTTGGGAGCTTGAGCCGCTTGCCCAGGTCTGACATTTGATTTTTGCAAAGATTCGGCCCAACGGCGCTCCCACTTGATCTGTTTTTCCAGATCTTCCACAGGAACACTGGCGACACCACGGGCTGTGTTCAGCCTTTGGGCCGCAGTGACAATCCATTCGTTCAGAGAAAGCGTCACAACCAAAACAGACAGAAGGGACAACGGGATCACAGCTTTTTGCTGCAAAGATCGCTTGATAATCTCAGCTCGTGTGGATTTTCCCTTCGGAAACTGAAGAATTTTGGCCATGAATCTCCCCTTCTGATCAGAAGTCCCTCTAGATTGCTATGCGAGACTGGGACCACCCTCCGGCTCGTCCTCATTCCATTTTAGCGTTATCAATCTCAACAGGTGTCTATCAATCATTTGACGTCCCACTTTGGTACAGGACTTTTTCGACCAAAGCCTTGAAAGCAAAAAACCAAGCCTTGCTTGGTTTTCGCCGTCTCGGGGCCATCGATTCGGCCATGTGGGCCTGCGGTCGATGTCCCCAACTATCAAAGCTAGAGAACTAAGCTGCCATCGTCTTTTTTCGGCGAGCTACATTCGGGTCAATCTGGTACTGCTTCACTTTGCGGTACAAAGTTGCGCGACCGATACCCAAAGCTTTCGCGGCCTCTGTCAAATTCCCTTTGTACTGAAGGATCGCGTTTTCGATCGCTTTTGCTTCAAGATCATCCATCTTTTGGATTCCCACGGGAGGCTGGGAGGGAAAGGACACGACATTTCCAGAATAGCCTGTATTGACGGGAGCTGTGCCACCGACAAGCGCGGGGACTCCTTGGATCAACTGCTGGCGGAAGAATGGACTTTCAAGTCCCCCTCTCCATTGATCAGGCGTAAAGGTTTGAAATGTGACATCTTGACCATCGAACTGCTTTTTGCAGTTCTCCATGAAGTCATGATTGTCACTCACCATGATGACGATAGAACGAGACATGTGTCCTCCCTTAATTGTGTCAAAACGAATCGAATTCGCGTGTCACATGTCTCTTCGGCGCACCATTGTGAGAATGGAGGCCTGAAAAAAAAAATTAGACCAAAGTCCTTCTTCAAAACTTTGGTCTAACTCTTCAAATGCTTTAAGTGTGATTTAAGGGCGGACCGGATCGGTCCTCTCGACTATCGTCGGCCTGATTTGATCTTCAACTGAAGTTTCGAGATCAAATGAACAGCCATCTTTTCCTGAACTTTACACATCTTCAGCTCATCACGGCGGTAAGAACGCTGGGAAGGGGTCAAAGTCCCTGTCTCGAGTTCCATTTCATAATCCATTTTAGATGAGCGAATTCCTTCAAGCTCTTTTGTCTGCTGCTTGAAGAGCTTGGTGACCCCTGACAAGGGTGCAACTTCGATCCACTCTTCTTTGCCACGATACCAGCTGACCATTCGCAAGAAGCGGGCCTTGTTCTTCGCCAACGTGAATCTTGGGAATTGATCTTCATTAAGATCCAGAATGTTCTCGATCTCATCAAGATGATTCATATCGTCTTGTTCTTCATCTGGGCTCATCGGATTTCGAAGAGCTTCCTTTTCCATTGCCTGCTCAAGAGCCGCCAGCTCCTCGGCGGGAACTGAAAACTGATCGTTCGGCGCTTCTTCGCCTTCGAGCTCATTCTCACTGTCGAGATCGGTTTCAATTTCGTCTGTCAATGACGCAGAAGTCTTCGCAGATGCAGTATTTTGCGTGTTTGGCATTTATGTTCCCCCGTTGAACTGAGGTCCCCTTATACCCTAGTCGAACCCGATGACACAAGATGGCAAAAAGGTAAAAAGCAATCCGACCTCCTCAAGATTTCTGCAGGCGGACCACTTTCACTCTGCAAATCTCTTATCCGAGAAGGTCGGATCGCCATAAAAAATATGCAATCCGAAATTTCTTCAATGTGAGTTGGCTTTCAGGGCCAAGCTGCCCCTTCAACCTGTCACACAACACTTCTCAAGCGAGGACCGTGCCACGCTCTGTAGAGACAAAAGGATCCCAAAGGACGATGAGGGAAATTTTAAAGCATGGGCGTGAAAAGCAGACTCTTGAAAGAACCCCGATTCCCCAATGAAAAAAGCCCTCGGAAGAGGGCTTAACTTTGAAAGCGCAAGGCTGTCATAAAATCGAAATTACAATCGAGACGCGTAGTCGAGAATCTGGCGAACCTGTGAAAGATCATTCTTCGCACGGCGAATCAGCTCAATCGCCTGAAGCTGGCGCAAACGCCCGAACTTCATCTTTTCACAGAGAAGAGCTTCCAAAGGATCTGTGTGCTGGTAAATGCTCTTATGTTGAGGCCACAAGTTCTGAACATCATTCGACCCACCCATACAAAGAGGGATATAATGATCGATCTTGAAGTCTGCGCGGTTCTGGCGGCTGATTGTGTAGCCAAATCGAGTGTCATAGATCTGGATGATTCGAACCTTCACGTGAGTTTCGACGTGACGTTCGCAATATCGGATTTTCTCAGGGTAACGAATTTGATCGGCGTGATCACAAAGGCGACCTGGAGTCACATTGGGATCAGGCTTAATCGGATAGAGGCGCTGTTGAGCAAAAGACAGGTTGAACGAGGCAAGCGAGACTACGAGAGCCAAGGCCAAATTTCGAATCATGTATCCCCCGATAGTGAAACATTTACGGTGTTTCGTAGAAACGCTGAACCTTATTATCAGCTTATATTTAGGTTACCGACGGTCAGTCTTGCTGAGGAATCCTCAAGAGGCAAGCGTGTTTGGCGGATTTCTCGCATTTGGCAAGGGTGCATCAAGAGCCGAGTTCAAGAATGGAGGACTGTTAAGATGAACAAATTTCACTCTAGTCAGTCTCTTTGAAGTTGGTTAAGACCTCGTCATGACTCTCTTTTTTAGCCTTTTTATCAGCCTTTCCGTTCGGGCCCAAAGCGATCAGGTGATCACTCTTGCCGACCAGCGACAGATTGTTGTTAAGACCTCGCTTTCCCCATCTTCTTCAAAACCGACCTTTCTCTTTTTGCCCGGCATCTATCGTGGGTTCTACGCACAAGAGCCTTTTTTGAAGCAGCTCACCGCTCGGAAGATCAATTGGGTCTCGATCCATCTGAGTCGCCATCCTGAATCGATTCTCGCGGGCACGCCGGTTTTCCGCTCGCTGATCACGTCCGAACAGCTGGCGGGTGAAGTCGCTCAAGTTCGGCGCTCGCTCAAGATTCAGAAACCGATCGTGGTGTCTCTCTCTTATACTTCAAGCCTGATCCCGCATTTGAATCCCGAGGAGTTTCCTTGGGTGATTGAGACGGCCCCGATGGGGCGAGCGGATGAGAATCTACCGCCCTATCAAGACTTCCGCGGCTGGGAAAGCTGGATGGGCTTTTTCCCAGGCGGCCAGATGTGGGTCGCTTCGGCGGAGTACTGGTCCTATCGGCAATTTTGGCTTCGAAGAACTGAAGAGCTCGTGAAAACTCACCCACGCTATGGTCCTCAGCGAGTCGCGATTGCAGAGGGTTTCACGCAATTGGCGTTTTCATCGCGAAAGTTCGATTTGCGCGCACAAGATTTTCGAAAAGGTCCGACTCGCTTTTGGATCCTCGGAGAAAAAGAAGATGCGAAACGATTCGGTATCCAAAAAGAGGCGCTTCAGCTTTACCAGTCTCAGCGATCGGGTGAAGCGGCGTCGGTTTACATCGTTCCCGGAGCAGGACATATCATCCCAGTTGAAAAACCGCGGGAGTATGTTCAGCTGCTTTCGCAAATTCTGAAGTCGGTTGCCAGCCAGTAGAATTTTCGACAGAATAGGGCCCATGCGTTTTCGTCACTACTGGCACTGGTCGGTTCGGTTCTTAGCCTTTAACGCTCTTCTGTCATGCGCGATTGCCCTTCTTTATTTGGCGACACCTTCAACCTTTCCTGACAACTGGATGGCCGCAGCCTTCTTGGCCCCCTACTTCGTGGGGCATTTCGGCTTGCTCTGTGGACTTCTGTTTTTGCCCTGGCTTTTGATTGGACTTGTTTTGCCGCTGCGAGGGGCCGCCGTTGTTTTAAGTTTTTGGGGGGCCTTCGTTCAAACTCTTCTGCTGATTGATACGTTCGTTTACCAGCAGTACCGCTTCCACATAAATCTGTTTGTTCTGGATCTCTTCTTCAACGGGCAGGGCCAGATCATTTCTTTTCCTTGGTATATGTGGGCGGCGGTGATCGCGTTTGTCGCCTCACTTTTCCTTTTTCAAGGTTGGTGGGCTTTACGTTTGGTCCGAAAGGTCAGCCAAACCCAAGCGCCCTTGCGAACCGGTCCTGTGTTGGGCTCTTGGTTTTTGTTTTTGTTGATCTCGCATATCCTTCACATCTTCGCTGACGGGATGTTTTATCGACCCATTACGAAATTAGCCTTCATTCCCCCGTTCGCCGTTCCGGCGAATGCGCAGGGGACTTTGGCGCAGTGGGGGCTGGTGGACGTCGAGAAGTATAAAAGTCAGGCCCTGATGAGCTTCGATGAAGAGAATCGAAGTCTTGTCGCCTACCCGCTTGAGAAGCTTCAGTGCCAGGGCCCATCAAAGCCTCTGAATGTTCTCTTTATTATGGTGGATTCTCTTCGGCATGATCATATGTCCGCAACTGTGATGCCGAACACCCACGCCCTGAGCGAAAAGAGTCTGGTGTTTGAGAAGCACTTCAGCGGAAGCAATTCCACTCGAGGTGGCGTGTTCAGCTTCTTTTTTGGTGTGCCACCTTTGTATTTTGAAAAGTTTCGCGAAAGTCATGTGGGTCCCATCCTTGTTCAGCTTTTTCAAGATCACCACTATCAGCTAGGAATCTTTGGCAGTGCCCCGCTGACAAAGCCCGAATTTGATCAAACCGTTTTCGCGACCGTACCAAATCTTCGCAAGCGCTCGAAGGCGCAAGAGCCCTTTCTGCGGGATCAAGAAATTACCGATGAATTCTTGGGCTTTGTCGAATCCAAGTCGCCGAAACGCCCCTTTATGGGATTTTTGTTTTATGACTCAGCTCATGAGTTTTCAAACGCGCCTGACCACACACCCTTTAAGCCTTTTCTCACGCACATCAACTACTTTGCTTTGAACAACTCGACGGACCCGACTCTGTTTTTGAATCGGTACCGCAACAGTGTTCATTACATTGATAGTCTGATTGGGCGGGTCTTGGCTTCGCTAGCCAAAAAGAAATTGCTCGAGAACACGATCGTGGTTTTTTCAAGTGATCACGGAAAAGAGTTCAACGACAACAAGCTCAATTATTGGGGTCATAACTCGAACTTTACTGACGCCCAAACCCAGGTGCCGTTCTTTATTTATTGGCCGGGTCGCAAACCGGAGCGGTTTCAGAAGTGGACGTCCCACTACGACGTTCCCGCCACCTTTGCCGAAGAGCTCTTTCGCTGCCAGACACGCGCTGAGCACTATAGTAGCGGCGACAATCTTGTTCGCCATCCCGGGCATCACTGGATTCTTCATGGAACCTACGGAGATTTTGGTATTCGCCTGGCTGATCATTTCATCGTGATCAAGAACACGGGCGCTTATGAAATTGTCGACCACCAGTATCGTCCGGTTGAAAACGTTCCGCTTTCAACCGAAACCTACAATAAAGCCCTAAAGGAAATGCGCCGCTTTTACCAGTAAAGGCAATCCTACCGAAGCAAGAAGGTTTCTCCGACATTGAGAGTTCGGAAAGACCCGGCTGGAAGTCCCGCCTCTTGAGCGGCCTTTTCTAGATCTTGCGGAGGCTGATTGTACTGTTCGTCACTCAGCTGAAACGTTCCGAAGTGCATCCCTAGGGACTGCTTCGACTTTAAGTCGCGATGGGCCTGGACGGCTTCCGCGGGGTTCATGTGATGTTCGCGCATGAAGGTTCGCGGCTCATAGGCTCCTATCGGCAAGAGCGCTAAATCCATCGCGCCATAACGTCTTTCAATTTCCGTGAAGTGATCGGCGTATCCCGTGTCACCTGCGAAGAAGATCTTCTTCCCCTTATAAATCAAAAGATAGCTGCCCCAAAGGCTTTCATTGCGATCAAAAAGCCCCCGAGCCGACCAGTGCTGACATCGGGTGAAGACGATCTTCACGTCCTCTGAAATTTTGAACTCATCCCACCAGTCCATTTCGTGACCATGGGGGACGCCAAAACTTTGTAGATTTTTTTTGTCACCCAACGGAACCAAGAATTGCGTCTTGAAACGTTCGTGCAAGCGCTTCAAGGTGCTCGCGTCCATATGATCGTAGTGATTATGAGACACGAGCACGTAGTGAATCGGGGGAAGACTTTCGAACTGGACACCCGGGTCGTGAGCCCGTTTGGGTCCCACCCACTGAAAGGGACTTGAGCGATCGGACCAGATGGGATCCGTCAAAAAATTAAAATCCTGGGTCTGAATCACAAATGTCGAATGATTGACGAAAGTCACCGCGATGGCTTTTGGATCTTGGACAGGGGCTAGCTCTTGGCGAACCGTGACGGGTCGTTTGTCAGGCCACTCCACCTTCTCTCGAGTCCACTGCCATTTCGCGACCTCAAAAAAGCTTTTAGTGCGAGTCGGTGGCGTATTTCGAAAGGTCTTGCCATCAAAGTGATCCGAGACAGGATAGGGCGAGGACGCACAGGAAACCGAAGTCGAAAACAGTTCGAACAGCAACAAGATCATCCACAGTTTTTTCATCGTTTAAGTGTTCAAGTCTTTATCACCCCGGTCAATACTGTGAGTTTACGACGCTTTGGGTGAGGCGCGATTTGCGGCACTTCCCTGTAAAATACTCTTGAGCCGAGGCCCCTTCACCCCCTCAGCTGGCCGTGTTTGCGGCCTCGGGCTTGCTCCTTCTAGCTACGGAATAACTAGGAGGAGACCATGCAATTTTTACTTTCCCTCGTAAACGGATTCTTCGGTCAAGACGCGATTTGGATGTGGACCATCCTGGCCGCGCAAGTGGTTTCGTTGGCCATTATGGCCGAGCGAATCGTGGCTTTGTTCGTGAACCGAAAGCCGAATCAGAAGGACCTGGCCAAGATGATTGCGGACGATATTCGATCCGGAAATCTCGATAAGGCCCTCAAAAAGTCTCAACAATTAAGTAAGACTCAACCGCTCGGAAGTGTTGCGACGGCTGGAATTCAGGCGACACTTGATCTGGGTGGAAAAGAAGAAATCCAGCTGAAAATGGATGAAATTCTTCTGGAAGAAAGCTCTCGCGTAGAGAAGCGCATTGGATTCTTGGCGATGTTTGCCAATGTCGCCACTCTGTTAGGGCTTCTTGGAACTATCACCGGTCTTATTCACTCATTCTCAGGAATCAGCCAAGCCAATCCTGTTGAAAAGGCGACGATCCTTTCTCAAGGGATTTCGCTTGCGATGAACACGACGGCCTATGGTCTGATCGTCGCCGTACCAGCTTTAATTATGTACGCCGTTCTTCAGAACCGTGCGGTGCGATTAACAGATGATTTGAACAAGGCCGCGCTGAATTTGTTTATTCAGTTGGGCTACCACTACGAACCGGTCCCCGTGAAAAAGAATCGTTCGTAATTGAACTGGAAAGGTGAGGTCAGCCATGAGCCGAAAAGAACTGAACTTTGAAGTGAACATCCTGCCCACGTTGGACATTCTTTCGGTCTTGATTTGCTTTCTTCTTCTGACAGCGGTTTGGGTTCAAGTTGGAACTCTGGATACGCGACAGGCCGTTGGGGATTCGACAATTTCCCAAGGGAAAAATCCCCCGACGGTTTGGATTCGTTTCGAGGCCCAAGGTGATGTCACACTTTCCCTGCGAGATCTTCCCCGTTCCCCCCAGGTCATGGAAACAACTCTCGCGGGCCGCAGCGGAATTCCTTGGACAAATCTGGAAGCTCGTCTTGAGCAGTATCGAAAACAATGGCCCCTGTTGAAGACAGGAATTGTTCAACCGAGCTCTCAGACACCTTACCGGGACGTGATTCGCGTCATGGACCACTTAAAAAAATTAAACTTTGAAGGCGTGGGGCTCTCACCCCTGGGGTCATAGTATGATGAAGTCTTTAAAGAATCTCTCACCACGACGCTCGCCTCTGTCGGAAACTCAAAGTCTTCTCGGGCGATCAGGAAAAAAAGTTGGAGCGCGTGAGCTGGCTCAAGCCTTGCCGTTGACGTCGCTGATCGACGCCTTTTCGATCATTGTGATTTATCTGTTGATCGGGACTCAGGGCGGCGGTCTGGAAAGTCCGGTTCAAGGCCTTCACCTGCCCGTGGCCCGAAACAGTGTGCCGGTTTCTGAAGACATGGCCGTTCTGAAAATCGAGAAGGGTCGTATGCATCTGAATGACCAACTGATTCCCCCCGGACAGCTCCAGAAAAAGCTTGAAGAATTGAAGGCTCAGAAAAAATCAGCGGCTGTTGAACTCATGGTTCAGGCCGATCAAGAACTCAATTACTCAGAAATCGATCCGCTTGTAAAAGCAGGTTCGCTGGCGGGAATTGAAAAACTAAGATTTGCGGTGTTACCAAAACAATGAGAACACAACTTAGCTCGCTTTTTTTGATGATCTTTCTGGGAGCTTTCGCAACCGCGAAGGCGGCGACGGAATCCGTTATGGATTCTGAAACGCAAGATCTTGTCATCAAAAAGATGGAACGAGTCATTTCGATGCTGGAACCTCAGGACCCGTCCTATGCGGCCAGCCAACAGCGTTTGGCGGATTTGCTTGCGGAACGGGCTCGTCGTCGCTTCCTTCTTGAAATTGAAAAATCCTGTCAGGGTTGCCAGGGCTCTCAAGTCGATCGCGATCGCGCGATCGGTCTTTACGAATCCTTGCTCAAGAGCTCACGCTCGAATGCACGAATTCTCTTTCAGCTGGCCCATCTTTACCAAATGGCGGGGCAATCCGATAAAAGCCAAAAACTTTTCGAAAATGTCTTAGCATTAAAGAAGTCCAGTCGCGAACTTCGCACGCGCAGTCATGTGGGTGTTGCCGATCTTTTGTTCCAGCAAGCGAAGTTCAACCAAGCCCTTTTTCATTACCAGAAAGCCCTTGAAGACTCTCAGCTCGAGGCTCGAGCTCTCGTTCTTTACAATAAGGGTTGGTGCGAGTTCAATCTAGATCGCACGTCAAGTGCCATTCAGACTTTGACTCAGCTTTTATCTCGACCCGATCTTTTGGTTCGAGAAACTGAAAAGGGACCCGTTCAAGATGTGGCCTTCCAACTTGATATCTTACGCGATCTTGCGACTTTTTTAGGAAAGGTGAACGTTCAACTTGCGCAGATTGAACAGTTTGAAAAGCTTATTCCAGCGGGTCACCGAAAAGATCTTCTTTTTCACTTTGCAGAGGAACTTGATCGTATTGGACAAAAGAAAGCGGCCCAGATCGTTCTCGATCGCTACTTGCAGGACCGAGATTTGACTTCCGAAGATCGCTTGAAGGCTCATTTGATGAAAGCTCAGGTGCTTTATGATCAAGGTCAGACGGAAGCCTCGACCCAAGATTTTGCTCAAGCCGCGAAGGTTCTCAAATCTCAGAGCTGCCGAAGTGAAGAAAGCTGTCGACAGCTGCAAACTTTGACAAAGCGTTATGTTACAGAACTTCACCGAACAAAAAAGTTGAAGCCGGATTCGACTCTGCTACGGAGCTATCAGATCTACGCTGATATCTACCCGCAGGATCGGGAGATGCTCCAGCGTGGGGCCCAAGTGGCGTTGGACCTCGGGCTCTATGCCAGCGCGATCCATTTCTACCGACAAATCAGCGACACTCGAGATTTTGACCGAAAAGATCGAGAGGCTGCTTTGCTCAATCAAGTCAGTGCTGCCGAAGCGTCTCAGGATCCCAAGCTGAAGCGTGAAGTTTACACGCACTTCCTTGATCACTCAAAGGATCCGCAAAAGACTTTCGAGGTCCGCTATCAACTGGCCTATCTTGATTATCAGGACAAAAAACTTCGAGAAGCCTCGGAGGCCTTTTTCCAACTTGCCAAGGAGTCCCAAGGTTCGATGACTCTTCGAAAAAAGTCGGCGGATCTGGCGCTGGATAGTTTGGCGCAGCTGAAAGACGATCAGCGGCTGGAAAACTGGGCTTGGGACCTCGCCACGGTCTTTCCGAAATCCGCTGTTGAGTTCGAAGGACTGGCTCGCAAGGCCCTCATCAATCAAGCCGCTCAAGCGGCTTTGCAACCAAAGGTCTCGAATTCAACTCTTGAAAATCTTTTGGAGCGTTTAGATCGTGCGAACTTGAAGTCGGCTTCTCATCAAGAAAAAGTTCTTGTCTACACGAACGCCAGTGTGATCGCTCAGCGCTTAAAGGATGAAGAGGCCTATCTGAAGTCGCTGACTCAGCTCTTGGCCCTTAAAGCCCTCTCGGAAAACGACCGCCAAAGAATCTATTTGGAATTGGTTACTTACTATGAAACTCGGTTGCGTTTTGCCGAGGCCTATCAGTGGGCTCTCCGTCGGATCGAGCCTCAAGTTTCCTTGGCCGAGCGCGAGTTCCGCTTAGGAACGCTTGCGGATATGGCCCACTTTAAGCCCGAAAAGCACTATCGAAAGGCGCTACAAGCCGGACTGAAGGGCCCTCGCTCGTTTGTTGTGCGCGCACGACTGGTGTCGCTGTCCTCATCTCCGGTCGCGGAGCTTCATCGCCAGGCTCCCGAATTGCGTCGGCGACCTGAGCTTTTCCATGAAGTTCTTCTGGACGTTTACGTCAAGTCCATGTCACGAAAGTCTCTTGAGCTCTGGCTGCAGACGAAGGACGCGCGCTCAAGCTTAGCGGCCCGTTTGATTCTGGGAGAAGCCCTTCATACCAAAATCAACGCTCAAAAACGAGCTCTCGCTGTCCGGGCGTGGACTCCAGACAAAGGAAAATTGCTCGCTCGCCAGACTCAACAACGACTGAAGGGTCTTTCGAAACTTGACAGCTTGCTCGCCGAGAGTCTGCAGGCGCGGGACATCAGCGCTCAAGTTCAAGTCCTTGATCTGATTCGAGTAGAGAATGCGAAGCTGGCCGAGGATCTGAAGGCCATCCCCGTTCCTCGTGGCCTTACGGCTTTACAACTTCGCTCGTATGAACGGGCCCTTGATCAACGCCTGCGTCCCCTGTGGGCGAAATCCCAGCTTGCGGATTCGCAGATCCGAAAAATTTGGATGAAGTCAGCCGCCCTGGACCAGCTTCTGCAAGACTATACGGCGGCTCGTCCTGAAGTTCAGAATTTGCTGCGACCCCGACTCGCTGTGCTGGAAGACGTTCCTGGCGAGGGACGGTTGAAGTCTCACTTGGATCGTGCGCTTTCGATGAGTTCTTACACACGCGGCGATCTCCAAGAGGCTCGGCTTTCAGTTTCGAAGAATCCTCATGACCTTCGAGAAATTGAAAATTTGAAAAATGTTGAACACAAAATTGGTCACCCCCTGATGCCAGCCTATCTCGAGGCTCGTATAGGCCATCTCCGGAGAGGAAAAAGGTTATGAAGATATCAAGTCTACTGGCGTCTTTATTGCTGTCACTTTCCCTTGTGGAGGCGAAGGAAAAAAAGGGGGCCTCGAAGCCCAAGCGCCCTTCTTCTTCTCGATCTCAATTGGGGACCTCGTTTAAGTTTGATGGAACCACTCTGCGCGGAAAGTATCAATCCGCTTTGGGGACCCAGGCGACCGTAGAAGATGACAAGTACTTAGAGGATTTGTTGGGCGGACGAAAGAGCTTCGCGGATCGAATTCAAAAAGAAGAGCAAAGAAACTAGGGACATGACTATGAGTGCGAAAAAACTTTTCATCCTTGAAAATCGAATGGGCCAGAAGGTTCGCACTTTAGCTTGCGCTAAGAATCAGCTTTCGATTGTTTACAACCTGGATTCTCGACGTGTCGAAGCGGTTGAGAATCTTGAGTCTTTGCAAGAAGCAAAAATCCCGTTTCAGCTAATTGAGCAGGTCAACCTGAACCAAATCCCCGCACAAGGACGCGCCCTGCAGGGCTTAGGGACTTTGCGAGAGGCTCAAAACGATGACGTGCTCAGCCCTCAAGTGCAACTGCCTGCAGAAGAGGATCAAAAAAACCTTCAGATCTACTTAAAGAAGTCAGCCGTCGGACATGGTGTTGCGATCGCTCTCTTGATCCTTTTCAGCTGGATCTCTTCGACTTTCTTCTCAAAGCCCAAAGAAGAACCGACCCTCGTGACGATTGTTCTTCCGAAGGCTCCTGTCGAAAAAACGAAGCCATCCGTTGTGGCGGTTGCGGAAAAGAAAATAAAGCCTCAAGTTCAAAAGGCGCGCCCGATGCAGGTTACAAAACGCGGAACCCAGCGAAAGCGTGTCGCAACGAAGCCCGTGCCCCCTGTGAAGCGACCTCGCCCCCAAACAGTTGATCTGAACCAAGTGGGCGCGCTGGCCGCGCTGGGTGGAGTTCCAAGCGGAAAGCGCGGCGCCATCGGAATGGACGCAAAATCACTTCAAAATATTCAAGCCGCCGGACGTGGAACTTCGGGCGGCGGAGTGGGACGCTCGGGCCGTGGAGGCTTGAGTGGTTATGTTCCGGGTTCGGGCCTTGTTGCAGGCTCACCTGGAGTGGGCGCGCGAGCTCAGGGAGCTGGCGGCTACGGAACCCGCGGTTCCGGTGGTGGTCAGACAGGCTACGGAAAATGGGCCATCGTGGGTGGCACAACGGCTGTTGGTCTTCCCTTGGATGATGAAGCCACAATGGAAAGCGGACTTGATCGCGATCAGATTATCGCCGTGATCAACCGCCACCGCGGCCAGATTGTTTACTGCTATGAAAAGGGCTTGCAAGCCCAACCCGATATTGGTGGACGCGTTTCCGTTAGCTTTGTCATCGGGCCCTCGGGTCGAGTGACCAAGGCGAATGTCGCGCAGTCTTCTGTTGGGTCACGTACTGTTGAAAACTGTATCGTCTCGCGAATGAAGAGCTGGCAATTTCCCCAGCCCGTGGGACGGGTTCACGTCGACGTTCTTTACCCTTTTGAGCTGATGCGAGTCAGTCGACGTTAAAAAGGAGTGGTTATGAAAAAATGGAGCGTTCTTCTGATTGTCTCGGGAATGATCGCAGGATGTGGTTCTGGCAAAGACAATCCTGTTGGCTCGGATCTCAAGACCATCCGCGAAGAAGGTAAGGTGGCAAAAACGATGGAGGCCAAAGCTCCTATCATCGTTCCTGAAACTGTCGTCGTAGAAAAGCCAAAGTTGGTCGTTCGCGAAGAGTCAAAAATTGATGAAAACTTTTTTGTTATGACTGCCGATCCTCAGCTGATCTTCAATGAGGGCCAAGCCAGTCAGTATTCTTTCCGAGCGCGCGTTCTTGTGCCCGGCGTGCAGATCCGCTTGAAAGCCGAAGGACTTCCGGAAGGCGCGACCCTTTCGCCTTCGGATCGCGAAGCCGGTCTTTATGCCTTGAACTGGACTCCAGGCTATTCTTTGATCCCGCCTCAAGCTCAGATGCGCACTTTCACTTTGAAGATCGTGGCCGAGCCCGTTTCAGCTCCCAAACCCGAGCTTCTCGAGACTCTTAAAAATCTAGTTCAAGAAAAGACCTTTTCACTCTTCTTGTTCCGCAGCCAAGAGCCGCCCCGTGATCTTAAGGTTGTTGGTCTTCCTCAGGAAGTGACCGAAGGTCAAGATCCCGTTCGCTTCTCAGTGACAGTCAAAGTTCCCGGACTCGAGTCGAAGTCAGCTCAGAAGCCGGTCCTCGTGGTGAGTTACGATGGTTTAGCCATCAATGCGGGGCAAGCCTTTAGGGAAATGGATGGATCGCGCCATATCGTTCCGGATTTGCAGAGGCGAGAACCCGAGTATCTTGGAGACTTTCAATGGCGATTCTCCGTGGTCTTTGATGCAAAGAACATTTCGGTCCAACCTCAACTGGGTCGCGATGGCCGCATGACAAGCGGTGCGGACGGCACGCGGGTCCGCTTAAGTTTCAAAGTGTTCAATCATCTTGGCCTCGCGACACCTGAAACCCTTGTGCAGATGAAGATTCGCTACTCCCCAGCGGATTCCAAATCACAGGCTGAACAAAGGAAGGTCCCATGAACTTATCTCTTCAACTGATCATTCTGGGAAGTTTGTTGGGCGCGAGCCTAACGGTTCAGGCCAACACGGCGAAAGCGCGACGCGCTCCTCCTGTTCAGGTCGCTGAGGATGTCGACACTCTGGGTGGGAATGAAGAGCTCATGCGCAAGGCGAAGAACTTGCGCTCTCAAGTTCGAACGCGAATCGTGCAAGAGCGCATCGTAGATCGACGAAACCGACTGGAGTTTGGCGTGTCCTACGGCGGAATCGTAGGGGGCGACTCGTATCTACGTACGCAGAGCACGGGATTTGCGGCCCACTACCACCTGACACCTCGTTGGTCACTGGGAATTCAGTTCAGCGATTTTACAAATGAACTGACTCCAGAAGGAAAACGAGTTTTTGATCTGTATCGTCGAACGAAACAAGCGGGTGGGACTCCCGCGTTTGGCGTGGACGTCGACTACCCTTTGGATTCGACCGTCGCTCTTTTGAATTGGTATCCCATTTATGGAAAGACAAGCTTTCTTGATATGGGCGTCACTCAGTTTGATCTTTACCTGATTGCCGGTGTGGGATCGATTCGTTTGTCCAGTGGCTCGGCACCTCTTTACCAAGCGGGTCTTGGAGTCGGGGCCTGGTTGTCCCAGCATCTGTCCCTTCGGGCTGAGGTGAAGTACCAGAACTATGAAGATCGGCCCATCACCGGTCGACGCGAGCTGAATATTGGCTCGGCCACAGTTGGATTGGGTTGGATTCTATGATGATTCGCGGGATTTTCTCCATAAGCCTTTTATGGATTTCAGCCTTGAGCCTGCCCGCTCAGGCTAAGTCCCGCTTTTCTGTGGTGGACTGGAAGTCGACTTTCTCGGAAGCCGTTCAAAAAAATCAAACGGCTCAGATTCAGAAGCTTCTGAACTTTTCGGCCCTCGAGTCGCAGGCCCTTCCTTCGTGTCTTGAGTGCGAGACCAAAAAGACCTTAAAACTAGCCCGGCAAGCTTTTGCTTCGGGAAACCTGAAACAAGCCGAGACACTCTACTCCAAAATTTCAAAGGCTTCTGAAGTGTGGCTGGAGTCTGTCGAGGAAAAGGGCTGGTCCTATTTTCGACAAGACGAGTTTGAAAAAACCCTGGCTCAGACAAAGACTCTTTTGAGTCCTCCCTTTGATGTGATCGTGAATTCGGAAGCCTACTTTCTGCAGTCACTCACGCAGTTGAAGATTTGTGATTACGAGGGCGTTCTGAAGACCCATAGAAAATTTAAAGACGCCCAACGTGGACGTATCCAAGAGATGCAGAGTCTTGGTCAAACCGGTCGCAATCAGGCTCTGGAGACCGTCTTGAAGAAGACGCAAGAGTTTCCTCTGGCGTTAACCGATTTCGGGGACGAACTCGGGAAACTTCCCCTGCAGTTCTACCGGGATCAGCCATTTCAGAAATGGCTGTTGAGTTACAAGGTCTCGGATTCGGCGCTTGAAGTTCTTCCCGCAGAACACTCGCTTCGCCCCGCGCTCAAAAAGCGTCTTGAGCAAGCTCGAGCTCAGCTGCAGGAGCGCTTGAAGCTTCTGGCCGTTCGAGAAAATCAAGAGAACTCTCACATCGTGAAGAAGCTTAACTTGATTGAGGTCGAAACCCTTCAAAGGATCCACACCGACACTCAGTTAGCGGATCAAATGTATCGCTCCCGTGATTTTAAAAAAGTGAATGAGGACCAATTGATCTTCATGGATGACGGGTACCCTTGGATTGACGAGGTCGATAAGTACGAAGTCTCGGCCAAATCCTGTGCTCCCGGAATCAGGAGGAAGATGTGAAGAATTCATCGTCTCTTTCAGCATTCCTATTCGCCGGAATGGGGCTTTTGGCGGCTTGCAGTCCGAAGTCTCAAACCCTTCAAACGAATCCTGTTGTACCCGAAAAGAAGGTCGAGATTCCGAAGTACGAGGACATCCCCGAAAAACCCGTTACGTGGGTTCATGAGGATGGTGGACAAAGTCAGCTCGACTTCAATCCCCAGATTGATCTTTTATTTGTGATCGACAATTCCGACAGTATGCGTTCGGCTCAAGAGAACCTTCGAAAGAATCTGGACAAATTTACGGCCGGCTTCACTCGCAATCCGATGATTGATTACCACATTGGAGTGATTTCGACTTGGGACAATAGTGAGAGGGCTCGCAACACGAAAAAAGACTCTTATGAAATCGGCGAGCTTCGTCACGTTCGAGATTCTCAAGGCCACATTTCCTCACGACGCTTTTTGGATCGCAAAATGGCAACCCCCGAAACTCTCGCCTCTTCCTTGCACATTGGAGTCACCCCTTTTGAGCAAGGCGGACCCGAAAATGAGGAGTTCTTGTCGCCCTTACTTGCGGCGCTTGAAAAAACGGGGCCTGGGGCTGCGAATGATGGTTTCTTTCGCGAGGGTGCGCAGCTTGTTGTGATCTTGATGACGGATGCAGATGATGCGTCCAACTCCGTTTCGGCGGAACAGGCTGTTCAACGACTGATTGATTTTAAGAAGGGCCAGGTCGACAAGATCTCGGTTTACGGAGTTCTGGTTCGAGCTGAAGACCCTGATAGCGCCAAGGACTGGAACTTAAGAATTCACCCCAAGTACAAACCTTGGTGCTTCGACAGAGACTCACGAGGCCGCCCCGTTAACAGCGGGCGATGTCAGCCCTTTGGTCCTGAACGTCTAGAAGAGTTTGTCCTGAAGGCCAATTCCCAAAGCGAAAAAAATCAAGCGCGCCTGCGCGAGAAATTTCTGATGGGAATTACGAGCCCTAACTTCGGTCTGGATCTCGCTCGCATCGGGAATCAGATTACGATTAAGACTCTTGAGAAGACAATCTTCTTAAGCCAGCGCCCCCGAATCGATTCCAAGACCCATCAGCTGATGATACGAGTGCGGTACGGCAGTCCTGAAGCTCTGGCGCGAGGCGAAGGTCAAGTGATCCCACCAGGGGAAAAGGGCTGGAAGTACAATCCACGAGACAACTCTTTGCATCTTTCGGGTCAGATCCAGTATCGCTACCAAGAGGGCGCTCACTTTCGGGTGGAACTTGTTCCTTTGACGCTCGCACTTTAAACAGCTTCTAGCTGAGGTTAATTTTTCTTAACAGGCCTTCCGAGATTCGCCTTCCGAGATTCGCCTTCTGCGACCAATCCTGAGATAATCAGCCAGTCTCACTTCGGGAGGTATTCATGGATCGAATCCTTCTGGTCACGGATTCGAAAGAGATTCAAACTGAAGTTCAAGCTTTGCTGGGCCAGCGTTACGAGCTTGACTACGCAGCGACGGGGAAATCCGCGGCGGAAAAGGCCGAAGCGCGCCCCTATGATCTCGTTCTTGTCGAAGCGCACCTTTCCGACATTGATGGCTTTCAACTTTGCACGCAGTTTCGAAACCAGAAAATGGCGCAAACGCTCCCGATCCTGCTGATTGCTGACGTCAACGAGTATAGCGAGCAGTCTCGAGCGGCCGCCTTTTCCGCTGGCGCGAATGATTTGATTCAACGCCCTTTCAAAGTCCATGAATTCTGCGCCCAGGTCTCGCTGAAGATCTATTACCGACGAGTCATCTCGAAACGGTCAAACAGAATTATTTTTGGTCCCTTTGAGGTTGATCTCGAGGCCCAGAAAGCGTTCGTAAAGGTTAACTCAAAAGTTGAAGATCTTGAGTTAACGCCCATCGAATTCAAAATGCTTGTTCTCTTTCTGAATCACGACAGCCAAGTTTTAGCTCGGGATAAAATTCGAGTGACCGTTTGGGGCGAGAACATTCATATCGAATCGCGAAGTATTGATAAACATGTCTCTTCGCTGCGGAAAAAGATCAGTCCCTATAGTCACTTAATTCGAACCGCACCCGGAATTGGGTACACGATGACGCTTGATGAAAGCAAGACCGTTTAAACTTCTTTTAAGGTAAATCCTGAGAAGGATTAGGACTGAGAACCTTCCGCACTTCCTCCAAAAGAACTGCGGGCTCAAAGGGCTTACTTAGAACTTTGATGACCCCTAGTTTTTGAGCTTGTTCTGCACTGACATCGCTATAACCCGTCATCAGGATCAATTTGGGCTTGGGAGATGGCATCTTGTGAAGCTTTTCGGCCAACTCAATTCCACTACCCTTGGGCATTCGAATATCTGAGAGCACACACTCGATCGGTTTATCTTGGACAACCTGAAGGGCCTGCCGACCATTTTCAGCCTCGAAGACTTTAAAGTGATGGGCTTCGAAGTAGTCGCGCAGAATTTCTCGAAGAACTGGTTCGTCGTCGACAATTAAAATGGTCTTTGTCATTTACGCCCCCTGCACCGCTGTTGAGTCGGCCTGAAGCACGTCAAGTTCAACAACGAACCTGGTGTGCTTTGAGCTCGAATCGTAATAGAGCTTTCCCCTATGACGCTCAACAATTCCCTTAGAAATACTCAACCCTAATCCCGTGCCTTTGCCAATCTCTTTTGTTGTGAAGAAAGGATCATAAATTTTCTGTTCAATGTCTGGCTTGACCCCAGGGCCCGAATCCGTCACTGCGATACGAAGTCTCGCGCCCTCTGTCGTAACCTCAATTTTGACCCATTTTTCCGGACTGTTCTGAACGGCATCAAAAGAGTTATTCAGCAGGTTCATCAGGACCTGAGAGATCTGCTCCTCTCGCCCAAAGAATTTAAGGGCGAGGTTCGAAGGCGACTGGACTATGAGTTCTGTATGATTCTTCGTAAATCTCTCGCGGCACAACTCAAGGGTGTTTTGAAGCAGGTCCTGTACGAGAACAGGCTCAAAGGGCTCGTTCGTGGTTTCTCTGGCGAAGGCCTGAAGTCCCTTGATAATCTTCGAAATCCGATGGGCTGTCTTCACAATCTGTTGAGCCTGAACCTGAATCGCCTCTCGTTCAATTTCGATCGGATCGATCATAGCTTCAATCTTTCGAGCCTTGCCAATAATAATCGTCAGGGGATTATTGATTTCATGAGCGACACCGCTGGCCATTTCACCCAGTGAAGACAAGCGAGACGACGAAATCAGCGCGGCCTGTTGCAGATGCAGATCTGTAACGTCCTGGACGGTTCCCAAATATCCCGAGGACTCTCCGTTCTCGTTTACGAGGGGAACGGCCTGGCCCTGAACGTAGCGAACCTTGCCATCGTTGGGATTTAAATAGCGGAAACTGGCGGTAAAGCGGCCTTCGGTTCGCATCTTGTTCCACTCTCGTTGGACAAGTTCACGATCCTCGGGATGCACGGCTCTTTCCCACCCATTTCCCATCGCCTCAGGAAGAGTCAGCCCCGTTAACTGTGTCCAAGTCGGATTCACATAGGTGCAAAGCTCTTGCTGATCCATCAGATAGATTCCGACCGGCGAGGTTTCGGCGAGGGTCTGCCAAATGCGTCGACGCTGGAGTGCCTCTTGAGACTTCTCGTTAGCAATACGCTGGGCCCGCTCGGTCAGATTTTCGAAGTTCGCAAGCATCAGCGCCAACAGCAAACTGCACATCGCGCCGCTAAAACCCA
Organism: Bdellovibrionales bacterium; assembly: GCA_046336915.1. Classification (GTDB taxonomy): domain Bacteria; phylum Bdellovibrionota; class Bdellovibrionia; order Bdellovibrionales; family Bdellovibrionaceae. Next base: position 6,219 of record JBKDHV010000027.1, on the reverse strand, counting down.
ACCAAGAAGCGAGCAGACTTGAGGACGAGGCCAAAATCTGATGAGCGGTCCATTCAAAAAGAAGGGGAACACCCCCGAAGTTCAGCGTGCGGCGAGTTGAATACCTTACGCTATCGTAGGCACCCTGGGATCTGAAAAGCAGACTAGGTGACTCACCCGGAATGAGGGCTTCAACTTTTAGGCTTAGGGCCTGTTCCGAGTTAAGAGATGTCGAACGAAAGAATTGTTCGGCGATAATCGGTGCATAGATAAAACCAAAGTGGGCCCGCCGTCGTGCTTCTAGAGAACTCAAGTCAGAGTTCTTTTTGTAAATGGGAAAGAAGAGCAGGAACCCGGGTCTTTTTCGTTCATCTTGGACGAGGGTGACGGGCTCCGTCATCACAGCCTGCCCGGTGTCGCGCGCAAGCTCAGCGGCTTTTAAACGCCGGCGTTCGGTTGCGACATTCAACCCGATGGCCGGTTGATTCCGTTTTTTCGGCTCGACATAAGTGATCACAAAGTTCGATTCAGGTCTCGCGACTTTCTCGTCGCCCGACAAGCCCGGGACCGAATGAATTCGAAAATTTTCAAGTCGGTCACGAAGTCCAACTTCATGACGAAACTCAGATGGCATCGTCGAAGACGATTTGAAGATCACTCCTAAACCATGGAGCCCGTGGAAATCAGGATCTGTGACGATTCGATGAGTGAACCGATGCCAGTTCTCATCTGAGATAAAGGGAGTCGCATCAAAGAAACTGGCACCGGCTTCGAGCAAGTCCACATGTTCCTTAAAACGTGTTCGAATTCGGTCTTCAGCTTCTTCCACTTGATGCTGGAAGAATATGGTATCCTTTTCGTGAGCCATGACCGAGAAAAAGTAAAATGAAACGCCTGACAGGATCCAACCTAGCATCAGCACGAGGGCCGATCTTTTCCGAAGCCCCTCGGACTTCATGAGGCCCAATCCGACGGCCGTTAGAGCCAAGCTGGCCAGAAAGAGCTGCAAATGCATCAAGCTTTCATTTAAATTTCCCGTGACGAAGGGCCCCTGCCCCTTTGAAGTTTGCCAGATTGCCCAACCGCAAATAAACAAGGAGATCAGATAGCCCCAACTGGAGTTAAACCACCAAACCGCGAACAACAGCGGCACAAAAAGAAAAAAGAAAAAGGTTTCTCCAAACCCCGTCGAAAAGACAAAGTTTGTTAGCAAAAACGTGACGACCCAAAGCCCCAAGAGCTTCACATATTGAAGCCAACTTAAGCCCCGCAGTTCAAAACTCTTTTGCGAGATCTTATAGGCGATCGGAACCAGAAACAGGGCCCCCAGAGTGCCCCCGACCCAACGGGTGATCATGTGGCTGTAGACCTCATGAACTTCGATCATCGAGAACAGATAGAGAGTTGCAGTTCCCCAAAGCGAGTTAATCGCGGATGTGAAGAAAACGGCCAAGATAGAAAAGATCAGCCGCCCCTGCGGCCCAAAAGGCTCGGGTCTTCGAAGAAAGTAGTGAAAAAGAAGGACCGCAACGGAGGCCTCGACCGTGTGACCAAGGCTGACAAAAAGAGTGGGCCCAAGCGGCAGTCCCATCTTCAAACTGAAAAAGATAGAGCCTAGGAAAACGCCAAAGCCCACGCGTAGGCCCCAAATAAAAAGGCAGCTCATGGCAATTCCCGTCGCGGGCCAAACGGGTGTTGTCTGGTGTTGAAGTGAGGCCAAGCTCACTCCAATGTAGCCAGCAAGAATGTACAGTCCCATGGTTGCCAAATTGAGGAGAAGGGTCCGCAACCAAGCGCGCTCAAATAAATTCATGTTATATGGCATCACATTCCGTCGAACTCGATCATCTCGAGAGTGAAGCTCCCAGAAGTTCCCTATCGACTTGTTGCGGTTTACCCCTTCAGTTTACGAAACTCCCAACGAAAGTAAATGTTCGACTAAAACCCTCCGAGGAATGCGGTCGGACTGGGAGCCTTCTGCCCTCCTAAAGTCGGGACACCTCTAGCCTGTGACCAGACGAAGTGTCCCGACTTGACTGGACGGGGAAGTCGATCGCCCTTGCGCTGGGTCTGTTAAGAAATCTTGACCGTCTTTTCCCATAAGATAGATTGATAATAGACAAGAATCAAAATTGCAAAAACGGATGATGAAGATGCCCACTGAAAAAAGACGACTGCTAATCGTAGATGACGAGCCCGAACTTCTCAGTATCCTCAAGGATATTTGCAAACCCCTGACAGCGCATATTGATGTGGCTTCTGATGGCTATGAGGCTCTTGCTATCTTTGAAAGTCGAAAAGTCGATGCGGTTCTATCCGATATCATGATGCCTCGAATGACAGGGATCCAACTTTTCATCAACATCCGCCAACGAGGTCTTGAGGTTCCTTTCATTTTCCTAACTGGGTTCAGCGATCAGGCCAGTATTGCTAAAGCGCTGCAGCTTGGTGCGAGCGACTTTCTTGAAAAACCTTTTCAAGAAAAAAAGCTTTTGAACTACGTCAATTTGGCCTTGGATCTTGGAGCGGCTTTGAATGCCCTCGAAACTGAAGTTGCTTTCTTTAGCAACCAGGCCACGGTTCCTGCCGAAAGCCTACGTGAGGTTCACAAGGCCCGCAAAGAGCTGTGGAAACTTAAATTTTCAGAGGAATTCGACAAGATCCGCATGAAGACCTCTTAAAATGCCAAAGTTCTTCGGACACGTCTTGAAGCAGATTCGATCGACGCTTCTGGCGGTTTCATTTGTTCTGCTTGCCTTTTGGATTTCCAAGTACATTTTGCTTCCCCATTTTGTTGTTGTGTTTCTTTTGCTCTATCCGGCCGTCATGCTATCGGCGTGGCTGTTGGGAATGATTCCTGGCCTGATGGCCTCGGTCGTGGCGGCCGTGTGCGCAGGCTACTTGCTTTCCAAAGATCCCGCGGGACCCCTGGTACTACCGTGGGCCGAAAAAGTTCAAATGACCTTGTTCTTGGTTCTCTCGAGCGGACTGGTGTGGCTTCTTCATCACGGACAACGCCAAAAAGCGGCCCTTGAAGAGGCTCTTAAGCATCTTTCCGACTTCAAGTTCGCCCTGAATCAGTCCTCGATTCTGGCCACAACAGACACCCGCGGTGTCATCACCTATGTGAACGAGAAGTTCTGTGAGATCTCGAAATACTCTCGTGAGGAGCTAATCGGGAAAACTCATCAGATTATTAATTCAGGTCATCATCCCAAGGCTTTCTTTCAAAATCTCTGGGCCACAATCTCATCAGGCTCCGTTTGGCGCGGAGACATTTTGAATCGCGCTAAAGATGGAAGTTTTTATTGGGTGTCGACGGTGATTGTCCCCTTCTTGGATCTAGAAGGGAAACCCTACCAGTACATGGCGATTCGGACAGATATCACGGAAAAAAAGAAGTCCGAACAATCCATCGAAGCCAATCTGAAGGCACTACGACAGTTGTCATTTCGTCTGCAGCAGGCTCAAGAAGAAGAACGAGCTCGGATCTCGCGCGAGATCCACGATGAACTGGGCCAATCCCTCACGGTGCTAAAAATGGAAATGTTTCTTCATAAAAAGGCCTTGCCGCCCGAATCTCAGGATCAGGAAAAGATTCAGCACTATATTAATTCAATTGAGGGCATCATCCAGTCGGTTCGAAGTGTTGTCGCCGACCTCAGACCCGCAGCCCTGGAGGATTTGGGACTGGTCTCGGCGGCCGAGTGGTGGCTGCGAAAAATCGAAGAGCGCACAGGGATTCCTTGCGAACTGAAGGTGGATTCCGACAATCTTCCGCTTTCGTCCGAAAGAACAGTTGCACTTTTTCGAATTCTTCAAGAGGCCGTAACGAACGCGATTCGCCATTCACAAACACGAAAAATAAGTGTGCAAGTCTCGAGCTCTCCGAAGGGAGTTCAATTGAGCGTGCGCGATTATGGACGAGGCCTTGAATTTTCTCATATTGAGAAACGCATGGGCTCGGGCCTTGCGGGCATACGAGAACGGTTGCGTCCTTACGAAGGACAGTTGACACTGGAGAATGCCAAGGGAGGAGGGCTTGAACTTGTGGCCTTTATCCCGACATCAGAAAGGACTCTGACATGATTCCCATATGGGTCGTGGATGATCACGCGGTCATTCGACAGGGGCTTAAACAGATTATTCAAACCGAGAGCGAGATTCTGCGGGTTACGGCCGAAGCCGGTTCGGCTCAAGAGCTTTTTGAGCTCTTGAAGACTCAGCCCCCGCCCCATGCCATTATTCTCGATTTGTCTTTAGCGGGTAAGGGCGGCCTTGAGATTCTTGAGGATCTTAAGACCCAGTGGGCCCATATCCCTGTCCTAATTCTGAGTATGCACCCTGAGGATCAATACGCCCTACGAGCGCTGCGCTCGGGCGCCTCGGGCTATCTGACCAAAGAGTGTGCGCCCGAGCAGCTTGCGCAAGCGCTGATGACGATTATTCGAGGAGAAAAATACATCACTTCGAAGGCTGCCCATCTGCTGGCCCGGCACCTGTCCTCGCCCCAAGATAACCAGCCCCCCCACGAAAAGCTCTCGGATCGAGAGTTCCGCATTCTCGTCGATATCGCTCACGGAAAGACCCTCACCGAGATCAGCGAGGCTCTGGATCTGAGCGTGAAAACGGTCAGCACCTACCGAGCGCGAGTCCTCAAAAAGCTTGGAAAACGAACGAATGCCGATCTCATCCAGTATGCTCTCCAACATCAATTAGTTCCCGTGGATCAAAATTAGTCGTCCCCTGTCAGAGCGAAGATCGGCCCCCGTCAGAAGTGTCTGACAGGCCTCTCAAGAGTTCTCGAGAGCGAGTTTTCACTGCGGCTTTCTTCAAAAAGACCGATAAGTAACTTAAGAGGTCGCTCATGAAAGAACAAAGACGCTTGTTGATTGTTGATGATGAACCCGATATCTGCGAAATCCTGTCGGATCTTTGCGCTGTCTTAACTATGGACATCCGAGTCGCGGCCAATGGTGAAGAGGCCCTGGAGATCCTTGCGAAGGAACCTCTAGATTGCATTATTTCCGACATCAATATGCCCCGGATGAGCGGACTAGATCTTCTAAGAGAAATCCGAGCTCTTGGCCTGGAAACCCCGTTTGTGATTGTTTCAGGCTACGGCGATAAACGAAATACTGTTGAGGCGCTTCAATTGGGGGCCCTTGATTTTATCGATAAGCCCTTTGACGAAAAGAAGCTTCTCCCGATTGTCGATATCGGTCTCGATTTGGGACATGCCATTCGGCACGCGGAAAGCGAAGTCGAAAAGGCCTACCAAAATTCCCAGCTGCCCTTCGAAGCTCTGCAAAAGCTGAAGCACATTAAGCGCTCGCTTTGGGTGCTCAAGAAGGACTACGATCTTCACAACAACCGCAAGAAGTCGGCCTAACGAGCCCACTTCCGAGCGGTTCTAGAATTTAATATCTCGGTAGTAGTGGCAGGTATAGCCGTTCGGGTTCTTCACAAGATAGTCTTGATGATAGTCCTCGGCGGGGAAGAACTTTTTAAAAGCCACCACTTCGGTTACGACGGGTTTCTTCCACGCCCCAGATTTGTTCACACGCCCGATCACTTGCTCGGCGGTTTCCTTCTGGCCGGGATCCATATAGAAAATCACGGATCTGTACTGGGTCCCGCGGTCATTACCCTGTTGGTTCGGAGTCGTGGGATCATGAAGCTTAAAAAAGTGCTCAAGGATCTTTTCAAAACTAATCTTTTGAGGATCGAATTCGATTCGCACCGACTCGGCATGACCTGAGGTTCCCGTCCGAACGATTTCATAAACGGGAGCGTCTGTCGATCCGCCCGAGTAGCCGACATCAGTCTTCACGACTCCCGGAATTTTTCGAAGAAGATCTTCAACACCCCAGAAACACCCACCAGCTACGACTGCGACTTCAGTTTTCATGGAATCCTTTTTAGTCTTCTGGGTTGTCTTGCGCAACTGTTTGGAGGAGCCTGTTCCATTTGGCAATGATGAGTCCGGGTTCGTCTGGGCTACGAGAAGCAAAGGAACGCATAAAAAAGGCACCAAGACCCGCGAGAATAACGATAAGAAGGACGTATTCAATGACCACCTGCCCGGCGTCGCGAGGAAGAGTTCGGACGCGCCTAGAGGAACTTTTAGGGGGTGGGGGCTTGGCTTTCTGCCAGAATCTCTTTCGAATTCTCATGTGATGCGACCCACTCCTTCAACTCAGTCTCGAGGATCTTGAGGAAACCTTCAAGCTCCTCGTC
>JBKDHV010000026.1:0-49817 GCA_046336915.1 Bdellovibrionales bacterium | reverse complement strand
ATCTTGTTTTTAGGGTTATAATTTTTTTCTAAAAGAATAACAGCATCAATATTAAAAGCGCTGCATGATCTTATTATTGAGCCTATATTTCTTTGATCTGTAATATCGTCTAGTACAACTAATGTATTTTTTGAATTACTTTTACTTTTTAAATACTCTTTTAACTCTACTGTTGGAATACTTTCTATCTCAGCAGCTACACCTTGATGTACAATATTTTCACTAATAAAAATTTTATCTATCTCTTTTTTATCTTTTGTTTCAATTAAAATTTTTTTATTGAAATTTTTAAGATTAAAATCTTTCTGATTTTCTTCCGTAATAATAAGTTTATTTATTTTTCTTTTAGGGTTTTTGATAGCAGATAAAACTGCGTGTTTGCCGCCTATCCAAAATGCACCTGTTTTCATTGATTTAATTGATATAACTATCTTAATTTGAGCTAAAAATGTATTGCATTAATATTACTCTCTAATTATATTCCGCCTAATTTTAAGCTTCATAATCGCAATAGTGTGGTTAGGAAGTTGTGTTGTAAATTTTTTCTTTTTTAGAACACTTGAAAGCCACTCAAAACAAAACCTCCGTCGTTTTGTGAAAAATTGGAGGGGTGACCGAGTGGTTAAAGGTGACGGTCTGTAAAACCGTTGGCTCCGGCCTACGAAGGTTCGAATCCTTCCCTGTCCACCACTTCTCACTCGATTCTCTCTCAAAATTTATTTGAGAAAGAAGGGGGCAGGAAAGGGTCGCAGAAATCTCTCGGGGTTTTATGCGCACGTTGAAGAGAATTTTGTTTTGGTACTGAAGTCGAGCGGGAGTAGCTCAATTGGCTAGAGTATCTGCCTTCCAAGCAGAGGGTTGCGGGTTCGAGACCCGTCTCCCGCTCCAAAAACTCGGGAAACGGAATACAAGAATTCTGAATTCTGTATTCAGAGTTCCGAATTGAACGTGCCCGTGTAGCTCAGTGGTAGAGCGCACCCTTGGTAAGGGTGAGGTCGCCGGTTCGGCTCCGGTCACGGGCTCCAGCTTCCGAGCGGAAAGTCTGAGGGTCCCTGAGCGGTCAGGAATCAGACGTGTAAGTTGAGATTTGAAATTGGTTTTGAATAGGGATTTGGGAATTTAAAATTTAACACTCTTCAGGAGGAACAATGTCTAAAGAGAAATTTAACCGTACGAAGCCGCACGTAAACATCGGCACTATCGGTCACGTTGACCATGGTAAAACAACTTTGACAGCTGCGATCACAACAACACTTGCAGCTTTGGGTAAAGCGCAGGCTTTGTCGTATGACCAAATCGACAAGTCTCCTGAAGAAAAAGAGCGTGGTATCACGATCTCTACAACTCACGTTGAGTACGAAACAGACAAGCGTCACTACGCACACGTTGACTGCCCCGGACACGCGGACTACGTAAAAAACATGATCACAGGTGCCGCTCAAATGGACGGCGCGATCCTCGTCGTTTCGGCTGCTGACGGTCCTATGCCACAAACTCGTGAGCACATCCTTCTTGCTCGTCAGGTCGGTGTTCCTGCGCTTGTTGTTTTCATGAACAAGTGTGACATGGTTGACGATAAAGACTTGCTTGAGCTTGTTGAGATGGAAGTTCGTGAACTTCTTTCGAAGTATGAATTCCCTGGCGACAAGATTCCAATCGTAAAAGGTTCTGCAAAACTTGGTCTTGAAGGTGACACTTCTGAATTGGGCCGCCCTTCTATCATGAAGCTGATGGAGGCTTGCGATGCTTACATTCCAGAGCCAATCCGCGCGACTGACAAAACTTTCTTGATGCCAGTGGAGGACGTTTTCTCAATCTCAGGTCGTGGCACCGTTGTAACTGGCCGTGTTGAGCGTGGTATCGTAAAAGTGAACGACGAGATCGAAATCGTTGGTATCCGTCCAACTCAAAAGACAACTGTGACTGGTATCGAGATGTTCCGTAAGCTTCTTGACGAAGGTCGCGCAGGTGACAACTGCGGTTGCTTGCTCCGTGGTACTAAGAAAGAAGAAGTTGAGCGCGGACAAGTTTTGGCGAAGCCTGGCACAGTGAAGCCACACAAGAAGTTCAAAGCTTCTGCGTATATCCTCACAAAAGAAGAGGGTGGACGTCACACTCCATTCTTCAACGGCTACCGTCCTCAGTTCTACTTCCGTACAACTGACGTGACAGGCGTTGTAACTCTGAAAGCTGGCACTGAGATGATCATGCCTGGCGACCGGGTAGAAGAAATGGTTGTTGAGCTGATCGCTCCCATCGCAATGGAAAAAGAATTACGATTTGCAATCCGCGAAGGTGGCCGCACAGTAGGCGCCGGCGTTGTAACTGAAATCGTAGAGTAATCTTTGGATTTTACAGGACGCGTTAAGGGGACATCTTGCTAGGTGTCCCCTTAACACTTTATAAGAGATGGACTTTTAACATAGGGCTCGCAGGGGTGTAGCTCCAGCGGTAGAGCGAACGACTCCAAATCGTTAGGTCGTGGGTTCGAATCCCTCCGCCCCTGCCAAATTACAGAGTTTGAAAGGATATTCATGGACAATACAAACTCTAAAGTGATCACAGCTTCACTCGCAGCTGTTTCTCTGGTGCTTGGTTTTACCATTCATTTGTTGATCAAAGCGTTGGCGGGAGCGTTCGGAATTGTTGCGCGTTTCGCGGACCATGATTTGGTTCGCCATGGCCTTCCGATTCTATGTGGTCTGACTCTGTTCGCAGCGTGCCAATTCAATCCAAAATTCAAAGTTTGGGCTGAAGAAGTCGTGGCTGAGATTCGCAAAGTTGTTTTCCCATCGCGAAAAGACACTGTGGCGATGACCATCTCCGTGATCGTGATGGTGCTCATCTCTTCGGTCATTATCACTCTGATGGACTGGGTTTCCAGCGTCGGTATTAACTCCTTGATGAAATAAAGTTGAAGAGGCTTTCAAATGGATAAAAAGTGGTACATCGTCCACACCGCAACCGGCTCGGAGCAAACTGCTAAGCAGGCTATCGAAGAGCGAATCCGCTCTCAGAAGATGGAAAAGTATTTCGGAGATATTCTCATACCTGCGGAAAGCGTCGTCGAGCTGGTTAAGGGCCAAAAGAAGGAAAAATCACGTAAATTTTTCCCAGGCTATATGTTCATTCAAATGGTTTTGACAGAGGAAACTTGGCATCTGGTCAAGAATTCGTCTAAAGTGACGGGCTTCGTAGGCGGGGGTAAAACACGTCCTCCCGAGGTTCCTGAAGCTGAAGTGCTTCGTGTGACTCAGGCGATGGCGGGTGTTGGTGAAAAACCAAAACAAAAGATCAAATTCTCAGTGGGTGAAAACGTCACTGTAGTTGATGGGCCCTTTAGCAACTTCAACGGAACCGTTGAAGAAATTAACGAAGATAAAGGCAAGGTTAAAGTCCTCGTCAGTATCTTCGGACGCCCAACTCCTGTGGAGTTGGACTTTGTGCAGGTGGAAAAGAATTAAATCCGAATGGTTCGGATTGAAATTAAGAACTGAGAGCTTGAGCAGACAGGCTCTCGAAACCTCAAGAGATCAGCGAAAGTTGATCTCCTAACAGCTCAAAAGGAGTGGGAAAATGGCTAAAAAAGTCACTGGAATGATTAAACTCCAGATCCCGGCAGGTAAGGCAAATCCAGCGCCTCCCGTTGGACCGGCACTCGGGCAGCATGGGGTGAATATTATGGAATTCTGTAAACAGTTTAACGCTCGTACTCAAAAAGACGGCGATAACGTGATCCCTGTGATCATCACTGTTTACCAGGACCGTTCATTCACTTTCATCACCAAGACGCCGCCTGTATCGAATCTTATCAAGAAAGCTCTCAAGCTCGAATCGGGCTCGAAGATGCCTCCAAAAGAGAAGGGCGGTAAAAGTAAACAAGATCAATTCACGGAGATCGCACCACTTAAGTTGCCTGATTTGAACTGCTTAAAGGTCGAATCCGGCATGTCTCAAGTCGCAGGAACTGCGAAGAGCATGGGAATCGAAGTCCAGGAATAGGAGTGAACGATGTCTGGCAAAAAATATGAAAAAGCCGCTAAACTCGTCGATCGCTCTAAAAAGTATGGCGTCGATGAAGCTTTTAACCTGATTGTACAAGCAGCCCCTGCGAAATTCGACGAAACAATTGAAGTCGCCTTCCGCCTTGGTGTTGACCCAAAACAATCTGACCAGCAAGTGCGAGGAGCAGTCGCTCTTCCTCACGGTCTTGGAAAAACTGTTCGCGTTGTTGTTTTCGCAAAAGGCCCTAAAGAAGCCGAAGCGAAGAACGCAGGTGCTGACTATGTCGGTGCTGACGACCTCGTGCAGAAGATTCAAGAAGGTTGGTTGGATTTCGATAAAGCCATTGCAACCCCTGATATGATGGCAACTGTTTCGAAAGTTGCGAAAGTTCTGGGGCCTCGTGGTTTGATGCCAAATCCAAAAGTGGGAACAGTCACGATGAATGTCGGCGACGCTGTTTCCGCCGAGAAAAAGGGTAAGCTTGATTTCCGCGTTGATAAGGCGGGAATCGTTCATGCTGGTATCGGCAAGAAGTCCATGGGCGCGCAGAAATTGCGTGATAACTTTGGAATTTTGATGGCCGCCATCATGAAAGCCAAGCCTGCGACTGCGAAAGGGATCTACCTTCGTTCGATCACGGTTTCCTCGACTATGGGACCTGGCGTGAAGATGGACACTTTTGCTGCAAGTGGTGCTGAAGCTGAATAGTTATAATTTTTAACTCATCGGTCAGAGACAGTAGGTGGGGTGAGGGTTCTTGAATTCACACCCCTTAAGTTGAAAGAGCCTACCGAGATCAGAAGAGGGATTTCCTCCGAAGACTGAATCGATGACAACCGGGCCTGGAAACGGGTCCAAAAAAACTAACGAAAGGAGGTCCTCTTATGATGACTCGAGCGAAGAAAGAGCAAGAAGTCAAATCGCTTAAAGACAAGTTCAATAAAGCGAAGGGGGCTTTCATCATCGATTTTAAAGGCATGAAAGTTGAGCAAGTGACATCACTTCGCAAAAAACTGAATCAAGCCGAAGCCGAGATGAAGGTTGTCCGAAATACTCTTGCGAAGATCGCTTACAAGGAGCATCCCGCAGTCGACGCCGCTTTAGGAAGTAGCATGAAGGGCACTAATGCCATCGTGTTCTCTTATGGCGAAGTCAATGCCGCCGCGAAGGCTCTGTCGGAGTTCGCGAAGGATGTTGAAGTCCTTCAGATCAAGACAGGGATGATGGATGGCAATGCGTTGGATGAGCGCAAAATCAAGTTCTTGGCGTCGTTGCCTGGTAAAGATCAGGTTCGCGCTATGTTCTTGGGTGTACTCAACGCCCCTGGAAGCAAGCTGGCTCGTTGCTTGAACGAGTACGTGAAGAAGTCACAGGGCGGAGACGCCGCTGCCGCTCCTCAGGCGTAAAGCCCGGGCGAGTGAAAGCAATAGGACAAACTGAAACTTTAAAGAACTAAAAATTTGGAGAAAATTATGTCTTTAACAAATGATCAATTAGTAGAAGAGCTCTCAAAGAAGACCGTTTTGGAAATCGCTGAGCTTGTAAAAATGTTGGAAGAAAAGTGGGGCGTTTCAGCTGCTGCTCCTGTCGTAATGGCGGGTGGCGCTGCTGCAGGTGCTGCTCCTGCTGAAGAAAAGACCGCATTCGACGTTATCTTGGTTGATGCTGGTGCCAACAAAATCAACGTCATCAAGGAAGTTCGCGCGATCACAGGACTTGGTCTTGCTGAAGCCAAAGCCCTTGTTGAAGCTGGTAACAAAGCCGTTAAAGAAGGCGCAACTAAAGAAGACGCGGAAAAATTCAAGAAGCAACTTGAAGCCGCTGGCGCAAAAGTTACTGTTAAGTAATTTTTTATTCGTGAAAAAACAGAGGGAAAGTGGCCAAAAAGCTACTTTCCCTTCTGACGTTTTAAAGGGTTCTGAAAAATTAATGTGGGCCTGAGTTTCTTCCCCGAATTAGAAGCTCCGAGAATCCCCCGATACGGGATACCTATCAGGAGAAAGAATGGATCAAACACCGGTTACGGCTTCCAATCTTCGTATTCGTAAATCGTTCGCAAAAAATAAACAAGTTATCGAAATCCCAAATCTGATTGAATTGCAAAAGCGCTCCTATGAAGCCTTCTTGCAAAGAGATGTGGATCCCGATCGCCGCACGGACACAGGTCTGCACGGAGTTTTCAAGTCGGTTTTCCCAATCTCGGATTTCAATAACACTTCAAGCCTCGAGTATGTCAGCTACACACTTGAGACGCCGAAGTATGACGTTGAAGAGTGCCGCCAGCGTGGCATGACCTTCGCGGCGCCGATCAAAGTTACTATGCGCTTGATCGTCTTCGACGTTGATGAAGAAACTGAAGCTCGCAGCATCCGCGACGTGAAGGAGCAAGAAGTCTACATGGGTGAAATTCCGCTCATGACAGCGAATGGTTCGTTCATCATCAACGGAACTGAGCGTGTTGTCGTTTCTCAGTTGCACCGATCTCCTGGTGTTTTCTTTGACCATGATGGCGGAAAAAACAACGCCTCTGGAAAACTGATTTATTCAGCTCGGGTTATTCCTTACCGTGGTTCTTGGTTGGACTTTGAATTCGACCAAAAAGATTTGATCCACGCTCGTATTGATCGCCGACGTAAGTTCCCTGCGACAATCATCTTGAAAGCTTTGGGTTACAATACTGAAAGCCTTCTTGAGCAGTTCTATGACATTGACCACGTTTACCTTAAAGGTAAGCAGTTGTTCCGAAAACTCGATATTGAAAGAATGGCCGGTCAACGTGCCGTTTCTGATATCGTCGATCCCAAGTCGGGCGAAGTGCTGGTCAAAGCCGGCCGTCGCGTGACTCGCGCGATCGTGAAAAAGATGAAAGACATCAACCTGACAGAGGTTGAAGTACAGCCAGACGATCTGGACGGAAAAGTTTTAGCGAAGCCTTTGATCGACGAGTCGACAGGGGAAATCATCGCGGATGCGAACGCCGAACTTTCTTCAGCTCTGATTAAGAAGTCTCTTGCTGCTGGTATCACAGAGTTCAAGTTGATCTTCTTCGACGGTTTGACAGTAGGTCCTTACCTGCGAAACACCCTTTTAGTTGATAAGATCAATAACAAAGACGAAGCTTTGATTGAAATCTACAAGCGTCTTCGACCTGGTGAGCCTCCGACTCTTGATGCTGCGACGGCTTTCTTCCAGCGTCTGTTCTTTGACGCTGAAGCGTATGATCTTTCTGAAGTGGGTCGTATCAAGATCAACCACAAGTTCAGCATCTCAATGGAAGAATGTCCTCCTACTTTTCGTACATTGACGGAAAAGGACATCCTTTCGACTGTTAAGACTTTGATTGATCTGAAAAATGGTAAGGGCGTTGTCGACGACATCGACCACTTGGGCAACCGACGTGTTCGCTCGGTGGGTGAGTTGTTGGAAAACCAATACCGCATCGGTCTCGTTCGTATGGAGCGAGCGATCCGCGAGCGCATGAGCTTGCAGGATGTTGAAACGATGATGCCTCACGATCTGGTGAACGCGAAACCCGTGAACGCCGTTGTGAAGGAATTCTTCGGATCCTCTCAGTTGTCTCAGTTCATGGATCAAACGAATCCTCTTTCTGAAATCACGCACAAGCGTCGACTTTCAGCCCTGGGGCCTGGTGGTTTGACTCGTGATCGCGCGGGCTTTGAAGTTCGCGACGTTCACCCCACTCACTACGGTCGAATTTGTCCGATTGAAACCCCGGAAGGACCGAACATCGGTCTGATCGCGTCTTTGGCGACTTACGCGAGAATCAATCACTACGGGTTCATCGAGACTCCTTACCGAAAAGTTGAAGAAGGTAAGATCTCTCAAGCGATCACTTATATGTCGGCTCTTGAAGAGCAGGGACATTTCATCGCTCAGGCTGATCGTGATGTAGCGACTGGCGTGATCAACCAAAGCAACGTGACCATCCGTCGTGATGGTGAATATGAGCTGGTTGATAAAGAAAAAGTTTCTTTGATGGACGTGTCTCCGTCCCAGCTAGTTTCGATTGCGGCCTCTTTGATTCCATTCCTCGAGCACGACGATGCGAACCGAGCCTTGATGGGTTCGAACATGCAACGTCAAGCCGTACCTCTGCTTCGTTCTCGCGCTCCCTTGGTGGGAACAGGCGTTGAGCGACTTGTGGCTCGCGACTCAGGAACATCTGTCGTGACTCAAAACGATGGTATCGTTGAAGAAGTCGATGCGTCTCGAGTGGTGATTCGTCGTTTCGCCAAAGGTGGAGAACTGGGCGCGAACGTCGACATCTACAACTTAACAAAATACCAAAGAACAAATCAGAACACCTGCTTCAACCAGAAGCCGATCGTAAAGGTTGGTGACAAGGTTGCGAAGAATGACATCATTGCCGATGGTCCTTCGACAGAGCTGGGCGAGTTGGCTTTGGGTCAGAACATCCTGGTCGCGTTTACGCCTTGGATGGGTTACAACTTCGAAGACTCGATCCTGGTTTCTGAGCGTCTTTTGAAAGAAGACACGTACACATCTGTTCACATTGAAGAGTTTGAATGCGTCGCTCGAGACACCAAGCTTGGCAAAGAAGAAATCACACGCGATATCGCGAACGTGGGTGAAGAGGCTCTGAAAGATCTCGACAACTCCGGTATCGTTCGCATCGGTGCGGAAGTTCGCCCAGGCACGATCCTTGTCGGTAAAGTTACGCCCAAGGGCGAAACTCAGTTGTCTCCTGAAGAAAAGCTCTTGCGAGCAATCTTCGGTGAGAAGGCTGGCGACGTGCGCGATACATCTTTGCGCGCTCCTTCAGGTGTTTACGGAACAGTCATCGATGCTCAAGTCTACAGCCGTGAAGGCTCTGAGCGCGACGAACGTTTAGCGTCGATCATCGAAGAGAAAAAGCGTAAGCTTGAAAAAGACTTCGCCGTCGAGCAGAACGTGATCCGAAACAACGCGATCTCGAAACTTCGTGAGATCTTGATCGGCAAAAAGACCACAGGCGTCCTTTTGAACGAAGATGGTTCTCAGAAGCTCTTGAACAAGGGTCAAGAGATCACTGTTGCGGATCTCGAGACAATTCCTTTCGAACTCTTGTCATATATCCCTCTTGAGCAGGAACTTGAATTTCAAGTCAACCGAATCATTGATGGAGCTCGTAACCAGTTGGATGCCGTGAAGATGGTGTTCCAAGAAAAGATCGAGCGCTTGAAGAAGGGCGATGAGCTTCCTCCGGGCGTGATCAAAATGGTGAAGGTCTATGTCGCGATTAAGCGTAAGCTTCAGATCGGGGACAAGTTCGCAGGTCGCCATGGTAACAAGGGTGTTGTCTCGAAGGTTCTCCCTGTTGAAGACATGCCTTACTTGGCGGACGGAACTCCTGTTGACATGGTTCTGAACCCACTGGGCGTTCCTTCACGTATGAATATCGGACAGATCCTGGAAGTTCACTTGGGTTGGGCCGCTCACAATTTGGGTAAGCAGTTATCGGCTTACATCGAAAATTGGAATGCTGAGCAAGCTCGTAAGGACCTCAAGCACATCTTCAGCGATACTGACATCTCGAAAAAAGTTGAAACGGCCGATGAGACTTCGTTGAAGAAAATCATCACCACGATGAAGGATGGCGTTCACGTTGGAACTCCGGTCTTCGAAGGCGCTCGTGAGAAAGACGTAAAAGATCTTCTTGCGAAAGCGAACCTTCCTTCGACAGGTCAAACAATCTTGTTTGACGGTCGATCAGGTGAGCCGTTCACGAATCCAGTGACTGTCGGAATCATGTACATGTTGAAACTTCATCACCTTGTTGAAGAAAAGATCCATGCTCGTTCAATCGGGCCTTACTCTCTTGTTTCGCAGCAGCCTCTGGGCGGTAAAGCTCAGTTTGGTGGTCAGCGTCTGGGAGAGATGGAGGTTTGGGCGATCGAAGCGTATGGTGCTGCTTACTCGTTGCAGGAGTTCCTCACTGTGAAGTCGGATGACGTCGCAGGCCGAACTCGCATGTACGAAAGCATCGTCAAAGGTGAAAACATCCTGGAGCCAGGGTTGCCTGAGTCCTTCAACGTTCTCGTGAAGGAATTGCAATCGTTAGCTCTGAACGTTGAGTTGATGGAATCTGACATTTTGACAGATGCCACCGACGAGGACGCTTCTGGTGAAGAAGCCACTCAGGAAACAGCTCAACCACAACCCACTCACTAGGATTAAAGAAAGAGGTATCCCTTGAGAGATCTATTAAACTTTTTTGACAAGCCAAAAGATCCACTTTCATTTGATGCTGTCCGAATTTCTTTGGCCAGCCCTGAAATGATCCGTGATTGGTCGTTTGGTGAAGTGAAGAAACCTGAAACAATTAACTACCGAACTTTTAAGCCCGAGCGCGATGGTCTTTTCTGCGCGAAGATTTTCGGTCCTATCAAGGATTACGAATGTCTTTGCGGTAAGTACAAGCGCATGAAGTACCGCGGAGTGATCTGCGAAAAGTGCGGCGTTGAGGTCACACAGTCCAAAGTACGACGTGAGCGTTTAGGTCACATCGAACTCGCCACACCTGTAGCGCACATTTGGTTCTTGCGATCGTTGCCTTCTCGTATCGGTAACCTTCTGAATCTTTCTCTGAAAGATGTTGAAAAGGTTCTATATTGCGAAGCCTACGTCGTAATTGATCCTATGGAGACAGCTCTGGTTGAAGGACAAGTCCTGACTGAGGAAGCTTATCAGGCCGCCTTGAACGAGTACGGCCCGAATTTCCGCGCCGGAATGGGTGGCGAAGCGGTTCGCGATCTTCTTCGAAAAATCGACGTTGAGTATTTGTCTCGCAAGCTCCGTATGGAGATCAAAGAGACCAAGTCCGATGCTCAGATCAAGAAGCTTTCGAAGCGCTTGAAAGTCGTCGAGGCTTTCAAGAACTCGACGAACAAACCAGAATGGGTGATGCTTGAAGCACTTCCTGTTCTTCCGCCTGATCTGCGACCCCTCGTGCCTCTGGATGGCGGTCGATTCGCGACTTCGGATCTGAACGATCTTTATCGTCGCGTGATTAATCGTAACAATCGTTTGAAGCGGCTTCAGGAGCTGAATGCTCCGGATATCATTATCCGAAACGAAAAACGAATGCTTCAGGAAGCGGTTGACGCCCTCTTGGACAACGGTCGCCGTGGAAAGACTTTCACCGGACCGAACAAGCGTCCTCTGCGTTCCTTGAGCGACATGCTCAAAGGAAAACAGGGTCGATTCCGTCAAAACCTTCTTGGAAAACGTGTGGATTACTCCGGTCGTTCTGTGATCGTCGTAGGTCCGAACTTGAAACTTCACCAGTGCGGTCTTCCAAAGAAGATGGCTCTGGAGCTCTTCAAGCCGTTTGTTTACAACAAGCTCGAAGAAAAGGGCATCACGACAACAATCAAGCAAGCCAAGCGCCTTGTTGACCAAGAGGTCACTGAAGTTTGGGATATCTTAGCTGACGTTGTAAAAGAGCACCCCGTTCTTCTGAACCGCGCTCCGACGCTTCACCGTTTGGGAATCCAGGCTTTCGAGCCTGTTCTTCACGAAGGCAAAGCGATCCAGCTTCACCCTCTCGTCTGTACTGCGTTCAACGCGGACTTCGACGGTGACCAAATGGCGGTTCACGTTCCATTGTCAATCGAAGCACAGGTTGAGGCCCGTGTTTTGATGATGTCGACGAACAATATCCTGTCTCCAGCGAACGGTAAGCCGATCATCAATCCTTCCCAGGACGTGGTCTTGGGACTGTACTGGTTGACTCGTGTTCGCCCGGCTGCGAAGGGAACCGGCAAAGTCTTTACAAGTGTTCAAGAGGCTCTGTACGCCTTTGAAACTGGCGTAGTTGACTTGCAGGCCGCTTGTAAAGTTCGAATCAACAGCAAACTTCAAGAAACTTCTGTAGGTCGTGCGATTCTTGCGGATGTCGTTCCTCGAGAAGTTCCTTTCCACGAAGTCAATGTGGTCATGAACAAGAAGACAATCGCAGGCTTGATCGACAAGACCTTCCGTCTAGCCGGCGCAAAAGCGACTTGCATCTTGGCGGATCAGATCATGCAGTTGGGTTTCAAATACTCAACACTGGCGGGAATGTCGATCTGCGTAGATGACATGATCATCCCAGAAGCCAAAGGTCGCATGATCGGCGACGCTGAAAAGCAAGTTCAAGAAATTCAGCAGCAGTACGACGAAGGTTTGATCACAGACGGTGAGCGCTACAATAAAGTTGTCGATATCTGGGCGCAAACAGCTGACAAAGTTGCCAAAGAGATGATGAACCAGATTGAAAAATCGAAGTTCATTGTTGACGGCAAAGAAGTCGTTGGCCCTTCGTTCAACCCAATCTTCATTATGGCGGACTCCGGAGCCCGAGGATCTGCGAACCAGATCCGTCAGCTGGGTGGAATGCGTGGTCTGATGGCGAAACCTTCAGGTGAAATCATCGAGACGCCGATCACAGCCAACTTCCGTGAAGGTCTAACAGTTCTTCAATACTTCATCTCGACTCACGGAGCTCGTAAGGGTCTTGCCGATACCGCTCTTAAGACAGCGAACTCAGGTTATCTGACTCGCCGATTGGTGGATGTGGCTCAAGACGTTGTTGTGACCGAGCATGATTGCGGAACCACTGACGGACTTGAAGTCACTCCTCTTTATGAAGGTGGCGAAATCATTCAGGGGTTGGGCGATCGTATCTTGGGCCGAACGGCTTTGAAAGACATCGTGGATCCTGTTTCTCAGAGAGTCCTTGTGGCCTCTGGAATGGAAATTGGCGAAACTCACGTCAAACAAATCGACGAAGCTGGTGTTGATAAAGTTCAGATCCGTTCAGGTCTGACTTGTGAATCCACTCGCGGCGTTTGCGTGAAGTGTTATGGTCGAGATCTCGCTCGCGGAGCGACGGTGAACTTGGGTGAGACTGTCGGTATTATCGCCGCTCAGTCCATCGGTGAGCCGGGCACTCAGCTGACGATGAGAACGTTCCACTTAGGTGGTGCGGCCTCTAAGTCAGTTGAACAATCCGTTCATACTGCTCGTCACGATGGAACTCTTAAGTTCGACGGCGTTCAGGTTGTGACAAACCGTCAAGGCAAGTTGACCGTCATGAATCGAAACAGCGAAGCTGTGATCATTGATGAAACAGGCCGTGAGCGCGAGCGCTTCAAACTTGTTTACGGTACAATTTTGAATTTCAAAGAAGGTGCAAAAGTCACCAAGGGCGCCAACGTTGCGGAATGGGATCCTTATTCCAATCCGATCATCGCCGAAGTTTCGGGTACGGTTCAGTACCAGGACATCGAAGAAGGCGTCACCATGCAGGAACAAGTGGACTCGGTAACAGGGTTCGCAACGAAGGTGATTACAGAGACAAAATCGACAGATGTGAAGCCTGCGGTTTACATGGTGGATTCAAACGGCAAGCCGTTGAATCTTCCTGGCCGTGAGCTCCCAGCTCGTTATCTCTTACCTGTGAGCGCGCAATTGCTCGTTCAAGAAGGTCAAGAGGTTCATGCCGGTGACATCATCGCGAAGATGTCTCGTGAAGCTTCGAAAACGAAGGATATCACGGGAGGTCTTCCTCGTGTGGCCGAACTCTTCGAAGCTCGTAAACCTAAAGAAGCTGCGATCATTTCTGAAATCGATGGATACGTCACATTCGGTAAGGACGTGAAAGGTAAACAGCGCGTGATCGTCACTCCAGAAGTGGGCGAACAGCGTGAATATCTGATTCCAAAAGGAAAGGCCGTCACAGTTCGCGAAGGTGAATACGTTCGCGTCGGTGATCCGCTGATGGATGGTCCTACGAATCCGCATGATATCTTGGCGGTTCTCGGTGAGAAGCAGTTGGCAGCTTACCTGGCGAACGAAATTCAAGAGGTCTATCGTCTTCAGGGTGTGGGTATCAACGACAAGCACATTGAGGTCATCGTACGTCAGATGTTGCGAAAAGTTGAAATCGCAGATCCAGGTGACACTCGCTTCTTGGCAGGCGAACAGGTTGAAAAGTACGCCTTCCTTGAGGAAAATGAAAAGGTTACAAAAGAGGGCGGACAAGTCGCAACAGCGAAACCTCTTCTTTTGGGAATCACAAAAGTCAGCTTGAGCACCGACAGTTGGATTTCAGCGGCCTCTTTCCAAGAAACCACAAAAGTTCTGACCGAAGCGGCGATCAACAGCCGAACCGATCAGCTCTGTGGCTTGAAAGAGAACATCATTATGGGTCGCCTGATTCCTGCGGGAACCGGTTTAACGGCTTATAAGCGCTGGAAGGTCATTGTTAAGGAAGATGAAGAGGATATCGCAGTCGCCCTCCCTGGGATGACAGCGCAGCCTCAAGGATAGTTTTAGAAAAACTTGACCAGATGCGGGAACTTGATTAGATTCCTGCGTCTGGTCAATAGACATGGCATTGGGGGCCTCGAAAACGAGCTCTCCAACAGTATGAAAGGAACATCACTGTGCCGACAATTAATCAGCTCATTCGCAAAGAGCGTCTTGTTCAGAAGAATTCAACAAAGTCTCCGGCTTTGGCTCAATGTCCTCAACGTCGAGGCGTTTGCACTCGCGTTTATACAACTACACCCAAGAAGCCGAATTCCGCTCTCCGTAAGGTTGCGAAGGTTCGTCTTTCTAACGGCTTTGAAGTGATTTCTTACATTCCCGGTATCGGTCACAACCTCCAAGAGCACTCAGTTGTTCTGATTCGCGGAGGCCGTGTGAAGGATCTTCCCGGTGTTCGTTATCATATCGTTCGCGGCGTTCTTGACTTGCAAGGCGTGAATGGTCGTTTGAGATCTCGCTCGAAGTATGGCGCTAAGAAACCTAAGAAATAGTAAAGGATAAGCTCAGATGTCTCGTCGTAAACGCACATATAAAAGAGAAGTCATTCCAGATCCTGTTTATAAAGATCTCGTGATTGCGAAGTTTGTGAATAAAATGATGATCCAAGGTAAGAAGGCGACTGCCCAGAAGCTTTTCTACGGAGCTTTGGATGAGATCAAAACTAAGGTGACAACTGAAGAGCCCATGGCTGTTCTGAAGAAGGCTCTTGAGAATACAAAACCTTCAATCGAAGTGCGTTCTCGCCGCGTGGGTGGAGCGACTTACCAGGTTCCAACAGATGTTCGTCCTTCTCGTCGTCTTTCTTTGGCGATGCGTTGGTTGATCGAGTACTCTCGTGCGCGTGGTGAAAAGGATTTCTCGAAGCGTTTAGCGGGTGAGATCATTGATGCGTACAACAATCGTGGAAACGCCATCAAGAAGAAGGAAGACGTCCACAAGATGGCAGAAGCTAACAAGGCCTTCTCTCACTACAACTGGTAAAACACATTTAAAAATTCCAAAAATCCCTTGGTTTTTTCTAGAACCAAGGGTTTTTTTTTTGATAGAGTTCCAGTAGACATCGAAGGAGTTTTTGATTCATGGCCCTTTCCGAGCCCAAAACCGTTGCAGATTTGAAGTTCACAAGAAACATCGGTGTTATGGCTCACATTGACGCCGGTAAGACCACAACCTCCGAGCGTATTCTCTATTACTCGGGCCGCAGTCACAAACTTGGTGAAGTCCACGACGGGGACGCCACCATGGACTGGATGGTGCAAGAGCAAGAGCGTGGAATCACCATCACCTCTGCCGCTACCATGATTTCATGGAAAGATTATCGAATTAATTTGATTGATACTCCCGGGCACGTCGATTTCACGATTGAAGTGGAACGTTCCCTTCGTGTCCTCGATGGAGCGATTACAGTTTTTGATGCCGTCAATGGCGTTGAACCCCAGACAGAAACGGTATGGCGCCAGGCCGATAAATATCGCGTGCCTCGAGTCTGTTTTGTAAACAAGATGGATCGCGTCGGTGCGGACTTTGTGATGTCCGTCAATTCCATCAAAGAAAAGCTCAATGCAGAACCCATCCCGATCCAACTTCCTGTGGGGGCCGAAGATCAGTTCCAAGGTTGTGTCGATTTGCTCGAGAACAAAGCCTACATCTGGGAAAGTCCCGGCAAAGGTGAAAACTTCAAGATCACCGAAGTTCCCGCCGACATTAAAGCGGAAGTCGAAAAGTACCGAACTCAGGTCATCGAAAAAATTGTCGAGTTCGACGACGCTCTGTTTGAGCGTTATCTCAACGGCGAAACCATCAGTGTGCCCGAACTCAAGGCCGCGCTTCGCAAAGGAACTTTGACTCTGAAGGCTTTCCCCGTCTTGTGTGGTGCTGCTTTCAAGAACAAAGGGGTCCAGCCACTCCTTGATGCTGTCATCGACTACCTGCCGTCTCCGATCGATATTCCGGCCATCAAAGGCTTTCACCCCGAGAAGGAAGAAAAAGTCATTGAGTGTCCAACGGATTTCGAAGCTCCCGTAGCTTCTTTGGCTTTCAAAATTGCGAACGACCCTTTTGCGGGAACGCTGACCTATATCCGCGTCTACTCAGGCACGGTCAAGGTCGGAGACCAGCTCTACAATCCGCGAACCGAAAAGAAAGAAAGAATTCAAAAACTCGTGAAGATGCATGCAAATTCTCGAGAGGAAATTAATCACCTTCGCGCAGGAGATATCGGCGCTGTCGTCGGTTTGAAGTTCACAGGCACAGGAGATACCCTCTGCCCGGTGTCTCATCCCGTTGTTCTCGAGGCCATCAAATTCCCAGAACCCGTGATCGCCGTCGCTGTCGAGGCCAAGTCCTCTGGGGACCAAGAGAAAATGCTTCAGGGACTGGAGAAACTTCAGAAAGAAGATCCTTCGTGTCGCCTTCGTCAGGATCCAGAGACGGGTCAAACCCTCCTCTCCGGAATGGGAGAGCTCCACCTCGAGATTCTCGTTGATCGCCTTTTCCGAGAGCACAAGGTTCAAGCAAATGTGGGAAAGCCTCAGGTGAGTTACCGAGAAACTCTCACGCAGGCTTTCGAATTTGATTACGCCTACGAGCGCGAAATGGGGGGCGAGAAGCGTTTTGCCCGCGTCCGCATGAAGGTCGAGCCCATTTCTGTTAAAGAAGGCGTGCAGTTCTCTTCTCAAGTGGCCGTAAGTCAGCAGTTCAACCTTTCCTTTCTGAAGGCCATTGAGCAAGGCTTTCGAGAGTCAGCCGAAGTCGGTCCTCTGGCGAGCTACTCTATGATCGGCTTAAAAGGCACTCTTCTTCAGGTCGAAGTGCGACCTCAGGAGTCAGATGAAATGTCCTTCAAGGCGGCGACCTCCATTGGGTTTCGCCAGCACCTCCGGGATGTGAAGGGCGAGCTCCTTGAGCCCATTATGAAGCTTGAGGTCTCGACTCCGGATGAATTTGTAGGAAATATCGTGGGCGATCTGAATTCGCGTCGAGGAAAGATCCTCACGATGAATGTAAAGGCCGGTGGCGGTCAGGTCATCTCGTCGGAAGCCCCTCTGGCGACCCTGTTCGGCTACGCCACAGATGTTCGCAGTCTCAGTCAGGGGCGTGCTGCGTTCAGTATGGAGTTCCTCGAGTACTCGCCAGTGCCGCCAAGGGCCCGCGCCGAGATCCTGCAGCGCCTCGGTCGGTAGCGGATCCGGGCGCGCAGACCTGCCCCCGAAGTGGGCTTGAACTTTTTACACACAGCACAATCCCTCTCTCAAGTTCGGGTGTTCTGAGCGACCTTTTCGAAGTCAATATTTTCCTTTGACACGCTGGGGTCGTCCGGGCATATTTCGGCACTCGTGACTTCTTTTTTTACAAAAAGCCTCCTCAGGTTTTTTCAGGCCGCCAGGCCATCAGAGGACCAGCTTTCGATGGGGGATTGAAGGACCGTGAAGAAAAAACGTACAAAAATGTACACAACTAAAACGCACACTTAAACAAAGAGTGGTATATGCAAAGTCAGAAGATCAGAATCCGATTAAAGGCGTTTGATCACAAATTGTTGGATCAATCGACGAAAGAAATTGTCGAAACAGCTCGACGGACTGGCGCACGTGTAGCGGGGCCAATCCCTCTTCCAACACGTATCAACCGTTTTACAGTTCTACGTTCACCTCACGTTGATAAAAAATCTCGTGAGCAATTTGAAATTCGAACTCACAAAAGAATGCTCGACATCCTAGAACCCACTCAGCAAACAATCGACCAATTGATGAAATTGGACTTGTCTGCGGGTGTTGACGTCGAAATCAAACTCTCTGCTGTGTAAGACAAGGAGCCAACCGTGAGTGAAACTAAATCTCAAGAAATCAAGTTGAACGGACTCTTTGCCTTCAAAGAAGGAATGTCCACAGTTTACAATGAACAGGGTGAAGCAGTTCCCGTAACAGTTCTTCGTTATGAACCTTGGGTTGTTTCCCAAGTGAAAACAAAAGAACAAGATGGTTACGAAGCCGTTCAATTGGCTTGCAGCCCTAAAAAAGTTAAAAACAGCAGCAAGGCTGAAAAGGGTCACTTTGCAAAAGCTGGATTTGAGGGCGGCGCACGCTATGTAAAAGAATTGCGTCAGTCTCTTCCTGAAGGCGCAAGCATCGGCTCAGCTGTTTCTATAGAAAGTTTATCAAAAGGTGATGTTGTTAAGATGACATCTCGATCTAAAGGTAAGGGATTCCAAGGCTCTGTAAAGCGTTGGAACTTTGCCGGTGGTCCAGCGACGCACGGTTCTCACTTCCATCGTCAGCCTGGCTCTAGCGGTAACCGAACTTGGCCAGGTCGAGTCATGCCTGGAAAGCGTTTCCCAGGTCATTTGGGTGATGAAACTGTGACGGTTCGAAACATCGAAATCGTCGACGTGATCCCATCTGAAAATGTCGTCATGGTGAAGGGGCCTGTGCCTGGTGCTCGCAACACACTTGTGAAGTTGGTTAAGGAGTAAGACATGGCAAAGGCAGAAGTATTAAACTGGAAAAAAGAGAAAGTTGGACAGATCGATTTGGATCCCGCAACTTTCGAAGTTGAAGTGAAGCCAGCCGTTCTTCACTCTGTCGTAAAGTGGCAGTTGGATGGCCGCCGTCAAGGTAACGCTGCGACTAAGACTAAGGGTCTTGTCAGCGGTGGTGGTAAGAAGCCTTTCAAGCAAAAAGGAACAGGAAATGCCCGTCAGGGTTCGACTCGATCTCCTTTGATGCCTGGCGGGGGTACAATCTTCGGTCCAGAACCACGAAGCTACGAGTTCACAATGCCGAAGAAAGTTCGTCGTTTGGGGCTCAAGATGGCTCTCTCTTACCTCTTGAAGGAAGGGAAGCTTTTCGTGATCGACAACTTGAAGTCAGATGGCAAGACAAGCGTTCTTAGCAAGAACCTGAAAACTTTCGGTCTTGAGAAGGCAATTCTTGTCGATGCTAAAGGTGAAGACCTTATGAAGCGCGCGTCTCGTAACTTGGCGAAGTACAAGTACTACGGCGTTGAGGGTCTGAATGTGTATGACCTTTTGAAATATGATGCAGCCGTGATCACGAAAGACTCTGTCTCTGCGATCGTGGGCAAATGCTCAACTGAGGTGAAACGATGAAAACCATCATCAAATCTCCGATCATTACGGAAAAAAACACTCTTCACCAGGCGGCTGGCGTGTATGTCTTTGAAGTAGCTAAAGAAGCGACAAAGACCGACATCAAAGCGGCGATCGAGAAGAGATTTAAAGTAAAAGTTGAGGGAGTTCGCACTGCCAACGCTCGTGGGCGCGCGAAGCAAACTCGCTTTGGAATGACAAAAACTCCTCACTGGAAGAAAGCTTTCGTAAAGCTCGCGGCTGGTGAGAAATTAGCTGTATTTGAGGGAGCCTAATCATGGGTATCAAGACATTTAGCCCCCGCTCAGCAGGTCTTCGTGGAAAAACAGGATACGATTTCTCTGAGATCACAAAAGCAACACCTGAAAAGTCGCTAACAGTTTCTTTAAAGCGAACAGCAGCTCGTAACAACACGGGCCAGATCACCATGCGACACATTGGTGGCGGTCACAAGCGACGCTACCGTCTGATCGATTTCAAGCGAATGAAGCTTGAGGTGCCAGCGCGAGTTGTTGCGATTGAATACGATCCTAACCGCACGAGCCGCATCGCTTTGTTGAGCTACGCGGATGGCGAAAAGGCTTATATCATCGCACCCGTTGGCTTGAACGTTGGTGACACTGTTGTGTCTTCTGAAAAAGCGGACATCAAACCTGGCAACTGTTTGCCTCTGTCTGTGATTCCAGTTGGAACAACGATCCACAATGTCGAGCTTCGACCTGGCAAGGGCGGTCAAATCTGCCGCGGAGCCGGTTCAAGCGCGGTTCTTCTGGGTAAAGAAGGTGTTCACGTGTTGGTTCGATTGCCATCAGGTGAAATTAAAAAAGTTCTGGCAGTCTGCAAGGCCTCGATTGGCCAAGTGGGCAACACCGACAACGAGAACATCTCTTTGGGTAAAGCTGGACGCTCTCGTTGGAAGGGTATCCGACCAGCTGTTCGTGGTATGGCCATGAACCCTGTTGACCATCCGCTCGGTGGTGGTGAGGGAGTCGGTAAAGGTCACCATCCTGTGACGCCATG
Organism: Bdellovibrionales bacterium; assembly: GCA_046336915.1. Taxonomy (GTDB): domain Bacteria; phylum Bdellovibrionota; class Bdellovibrionia; order Bdellovibrionales; family Bdellovibrionaceae. The sequence continues at coordinate 29,350 of JBKDHV010000026.1, read as the reverse complement.
GGGTCAGCCTTGTAAAGGGTATAAGACTCGTCACAACAAACGTACAGACTCTAGCATCGTGAAGAGAAGAAAGTAGGAGTAGACTGTGGCTCGTTCAATTAAAAAAGGTCCTTTTGTAGACCACAATTTATCGAAGAAAGTTGAAACGGCGATCGCGAAGAACGACAAGAAGGTGATCAAGACTTGGTCACGTTGTTCGACAGTCTTGCCTGACTTTGTCGGCCTTACTTTCGCAGTTCACAACGGACGTAAGTTTGTTCCTGTGTACGTGACAGAAAATATGATTGGACACAAGTTGGGTGAGTTTGCTCCCACTCGAACGTTCCAAGGTCATGCGGAAAAGAAAGCCGCACCAGCCGCTGCACCTGCAGCTGCTAAGAAATAGGAGAGGTGAGAGATGGAATCAAAAGCAACTCTCAAATTTGCACGGGTCGGAGCTCAAAAGGCTCGTCTCGTAGCTGATGTGGTTCGAGGTCAGGACGTGAGCAGTGCTCTGAAGGTCCTGACTTATATGAACAAGAAGTCAGCCTTGATGATTAAAAAATTAATCGAGTCAGCAGTCGCAAACGCTGACTACAAAAAGACAATGGATTTGGACAAGCTCTACGTAAAGACAATTTACGTGGATAAGGGTCCTGTTCTTAAGAGATTCCGTCCTCGCGCTCAAGGTCGCGCATACGGAGTTCGCAAGCAGACCAGCCACATCAACGTTGTACTTGAGGAGAGATAAGCGTGGGACAAAAGGTAAATCCAGTAGGTTTAAGACTTGGTGTTATCAGAACTTGGGACTCGCGTTGGTATGCGAAAGGCGCAACCTACTACGAGAATCTTCATGAAGATCTCCGCCTTCGTAGCTACCTCAAGTCGAAGTTGAAACATGCCGGCGTGGCGAAGATTGAAGTTGAGCGAGCGGCCAAAAAGGTCAAGCTCATCATTTCAACAGCTCGCCCTGGCGTGGTGATTGGTAAAAAGGGTACGGGCATCGACGCATTGAAGGCTGAAGTTCAAAAATTGACTCCAAATGAAGTCTTTTTGAGCATCCAGGAAATCCGTAAGCCCGACGTTGACGCCCAATTGGTGGCTGAAAATATTGCTCTCCAGCTGGAGAAGCGCATTTCTTGGCGCCGAGCGTTGAAAAAGGCGATCGCAGCTGCTATTAAGGGGGGCGTTCGTGGGATCAAGATCCGCGTATCAGGTCGTTTGGATGGAGCCGAAATCGCACGTTCTGAGTGGTACAACGAGAAGAGCGTTCCTCTTCATACACTCCGAGCAGACATCGATTACGGAACAGCTGAAGCTTCAACAGCTTACGGCATCATCGGTTTGAAAGTATGGATCTATAAAGGCGACATCATGTCGGCTCGAGAAGTAGAGGAGGCTGGCCGTGTTAAGTCCTAAGAGAGTTAAATGGCGTAAGCAGTTTGTAGGTCGTTCTCGTGGCTTCGCAGCTCGAGGGAACAGCCTTGATTTTGGTGATTTTGGTTTGCAGGCCGTTGAAAGTGGAAAGATGACAGCTCGCCAATTGGAAGCTGGTCGTATCGCGATCTCTCGCTCGGTAAAACGAGGCGGTAAGATCTGGGTTCGAGTTTTCCCTGATGTGCCTGTAACAAAGAAGCCCGCAGAAACTCGTATGGGTAGCGGTAAGGGTAATCCAGAGTTCTGGGTTGCCAATATCCTCCCTGGAAAAGTTCTTTTTGAAATGAACGGTGTAACTCGCGAGCAGGCGCAAGAGGCTTTCGACCGCGCAGCTCATAAGTTGCCCTTTAAAACCCGTTTTTTGGTACGGGAGTAAACGATGAAATTTACAGAAATTAAAGACATGTCATTGCCTGAACTTAAAAAGAAGCGTGCGACACTTAGTGAGCAGCTTTTTGAGGCGCGTATGAAAAACTCCATCGGTCAATTGTCGAACCCAGTTCAGATTCGCCAGTTGCGTCGTGATATCGCTCGTATCAATACGGCGATCGTAGGCAAAAGATAAGGCGAGGCTGAGGTAGACTATGGCAAAGAAAAAGACTGTTGAAGCAAAGAACACTGAACAAGCTCCTCGTGGTCGTAAGATCGAGGTTGTGGGTGAAGTGGTGAGCAACAAGATGCAAAAGACCATCTCGGTTCTTGTGTATCGAATGGTTCGTCACAAGAAGTATGGCAAGTTCTTGAAAAAGACCTCTGTCTTCAAAGCCCACGATGAAAAAGGCGAAGCGAAAGTGGGCGACATCGTTCGAATCCACGAAACTCGTCCCCTGAGCAAGACAAAGCGTTGGGCTTTGTCTGAAATCGTCGAGCAGGCGAAGTAAGGATTTAGAGGTTGTTATGATTCAAATGCAAACTCGACTCAATGTGGCTGATAACTCCGGAGCAAAAGAAGTCCAGTGTATTAAAGTCCTGGGCGGATCTAAGCGCCGAACAGCTTCCATTGGAGACATTATTGTTGTGTCAGTAAAAGACGCTCTTCCGAACTCAAAGGTGAAGAAGGGTGATGTGGCAAAAGCGGTTGTTGTTCGAACAATTCACAAGTTGCGACGTCCAGACGGATCTTACATTCGTTTTGATGACAACTCGGCGGTTTTGATCAACGCAGCGAAAGAACCCATTGGAACTCGTATCTTTGGACCTGTTGCGCGTGAACTTCGTGCAAAGCAGTTCGTGAAGATCGTGTCCTTGGCTCCGGAAGTACTTTAAGGGGTAAGACATGAATCGCTTGAAAGATAAATATAGCAAAGAAGTCGTTCCAGACTTGATGAAGAAGCAGGGCTACAAAAGTAGCATGCAGGTTCCTCGCCTGGAAAAGATTGTTATCAGCGTTTGTACTGGCGAAGCGGTTCAGAACCCTAAAGTTCTGAACGGTGTGGTTGATGAAATCACAGCGATTGCAGGTCAAAAAGCTGTCATGACCAAATCGAAAAAAGCCATCTCGAACTTTAAGTTGCGAAAAGGCTTGGCGATTGGCGTGCGCGTGACGTTGCGACGTGAGCGCATGTGGTACTTCTTGGATCGTTTGAACAATTTGGCTTTGCCACGTGTTCGTGACTTCCGAGGCTTGCCTGCAAAGGGTTTTGATGGTCGCGGTAACTATAACATGGGATTGAAAGAGCAAATCGTATTTCCCGAGATCAACTATGATCGCGTGGAAAAGGTTCGAGGAATGAACATCACGATTTGTACAACTGCGAAAACAGATGCTGAAGGCCGAGCTCTTTTAGAAGCTCTTGGAATGCCTTTCAGAAAGTAATGGGGTGAAACTTGGCTCGTTTAGCGTCAATTGAAAAGAACAACCGACGAAAAGAAAAATCTTCTCGTTATTACAAATACCGAAAAGAACTTCGCGCAAAGTCTTTGGATCCAAAGCTGAGCGATGAAGAAAAAGCAACGGCTTTCTTGAAGCTCCAAAAGCTTCCGAAAGACACCAATCCAAATCGCGTGATCACTCGATGTCAATTGTCGGGTCGTCCTCGCGGTAACTATCGTAAGTTCGGATTGTCCCGTATTGCATTCCGTCAGTTAGCTCTCCTCGGAAAACTTCCGGGTGTAACTAAGGCCAGCTGGTAAGAGGTGTAGAATGGATAAAGTTGGACAATTTTTAACTCAGATTCGAAATGCCTCGATGGCTAAACACGAGAAGGTTGATCTTCCAGCCTCTCGTCTTCGCACAGGTCTTGCGACAATCCTTCAAGAAAGCGGTTACATCCGTTCTTTCAAAGTTGCGAAGGATTCGAAGCAAGGAATTATGCGTGTTTATTTGAAGTATGATGAAAAAGGACAGCCTGCAATTACGGCGCTTAACAGTGTCAGCACTCCAGGTCGTCGAGTTTATGTTCACGCAACAAAGATTCCAAATGTACGTTCCGGAATTGGAATGTGCATCTTGAGCACAAGCAAGGGCATCATGACTGGGGCTCAAGCTACTCAAGCGAATCTTGGTGGCGAAATTTTGTGTACCGTTTGGTAGGTGGTGAAATATGTCTCGTGTAGGTAAGGCACCCGTCAATTTTGACGACAAAGTTCAAGTGTCTGTGACTCCCGCGAACGAAGTGATCGTGAAGGGTGGAAAGCACAACCTGAACATTAAAATGAAACCTGAGATCAGTGCGAAGGTTGAGGGTAAGAAGCTTGTTCTTATCCGTAACAAGGAGACCAAAGAAGCTCGTGCCCTTCATGGACTCTATCGTGCTTTGATTCAAAACGCTGTAACAGGCGTTGGCAAAGGTTTCACAAGAGCTCTTGAACTTCACGGTGTCGGATACCGTGCAAGTGTTTCTGGAAAGAAACTTGAGCTCTCCCTTGGTTTCTCTCATCCCGTGATCTTCGATATTCCAGAAGGAATCGAAATCAAGGTGGATAAGCAGACTGCGATCAGCGTTACTGGCGCAAGCCGTGATCTAGTCGGCCAGGTTGCTGCAAAAATTCGTTCATTCCGTCCACCTGAGCCCTATCTCGGAAAAGGGGTTCGTTATCAAGGTGAAAACATCCGTCGTAAAGCCGGTAAGTCGGCTGGTAAGTAGTCGAGGTGACTTATGATGAAAATTAAGGTTCGTAAGCACACAGCTGAAAGAAAAGCGAATCGTCTTAAGAAGAAGATCCGTATTCGTAAAACTGTGAAGGGGACGGATGAGCGTCCAAGATTAGTTGTTTATCGTAGCTCTGGCCATATGTACGCCCAAATCGTGAATGATGTGACCGGGCATACGTTGGTAGCGGCTTCCTCTTTGAAGGGTGACTTCAAAGGAACTGGTGTTGACCTCGCGAAAGCAGTTGGTCAGGCAGTTGCGAAAGCGGCTTTGTCGAAAAATATTAAGAATGTTGTCTTTGATCGCAACGGATTCATCTATCACGGACGTGTCAAGGCTCTGGCCGATGGCGCGCGTGAAGGTGGATTGAACTTCTAAGGAGATAGGCGTGGAAAACAAAGTAGCAAGTGAATTTGAAGAGCGCGTAGTTGCGATCAACCGAGTCACAAAGGTTGTTAAGGGTGGTCGTCGATTCTCCTTCGCAGCTCTTGTTGTGATTGGTGATAAGAACGGACAGATCGGTTTCGGTTCTGGCAAGGCGGGCGAAGTTCCTGAGGCAATCGGGAAAGCTTCTCGCGCGGCTAAGAAGAATTCAAAGTCGGTTGAGCTTCAGGAAGGAAGAACAATTCCTCATGAAGTGATCGGAACTTTTGGCGCGGCGAAGGTGATCATGCGTCCTGCCGCTCCTGGAACAGGCGTGATCGCAGGTGGAGCCGTGCGAGCGGTTCTTGAGTCTGTTGGTGTAAAAGATATTTTGACGAAATGTGTGGGCACTCGAAATCCTCATAATGCGGTTCGAGCGACTCTTAACGGGCTTAAACAGCTCAAAGCGATGAAATAGGAGAGTGACTTATGGCGAAAAGTTTTAAGGTCACACTGAAGAGATCTTTGATCGGCTGCACTCAGCCTCAGCGAGATGCAGTTCGTTGCTTGGGTCTTAAAAAGCGACATCAGACTGCGGAAGTGGCCGACAATGCTGCGAACCGTGGCCAAATTCTCAAAGTTCAGCACCTGTTGGACGTTGAAGTAGTGAAGTAGGAGCAAACATGGGACTTCTTTCAAAATTAACTCCGGCCGAAGGATCAACTCACTACCGTAAGCGTGTAGGTCGAGGAATCGGTTCAGGTCTTGGTGGATACTCGGGTAAGGGCGGAAAAGGTCAAACTCAGCGTTCAGGCGGAAGCATCCGTCGTGGATTCGAGGGTGGTCAAACTCCGCTTCACCGTCGTTTGCCTAAGTTTGGTTTCAGCAACGTCGCGTTTGAAACTCACTTTGAAATCGTCAACCTGGCTCAGCTTGAAAAGCTCGGCGCAGAAGTGAATCCCGTGACTCTTTCTCAAGCGGGCCTTGTTAAAAAGGGCGCTCTTGTGAAGGTTCTTGCGAAGGGCGAGATCAAAAAGGCAGTGACTGTTAAGGCTCACAAATTCAGCGAAAAAGCGAAGGCCGCAATTGAGAAGGCCGGCGGTAAAGCCGAAGTTTTGAGCGTTTAGGATTTTAGGGACTGATACGACAGCGAAGGATTGGTGGCATGGCGGTCAACGAAAATAGCAAAAATACGGATCTCACAAAAAGAATTCTTTTTACCTTGGGTATGCTGGCTGTGTACCGCATTGGTGTTCATGTTCCAACCCCAGGGGTTGATCCGGTTGCGGTTATGGGATTCTTTAAAGCCCAGAGCCAAGGAATTTTCGGACTCTTCAATACTTTTACAGGTGGAGCGCTTGAGCAATTTAGCGTCTTCGCCTTGGGTATCATGCCTTACATTTCAGCTTCGATTATTTTTCAACTATTGACGTCGGCCATTCCAACTCTTGAGAGCCTCAAGAAGGAGGGGCCTTCGGGTCAGCGAAAAATTCAGCAGTACACACGATACGCGACTATTCTTCTCGCGATCGTTCAGGGATATGGCATGAGCACGTGGCTCATGAACTCTGACTTCGAGGGAACCAAGCTTGTTCTTTCTCCGTACGTGGGTTTTCTTCCCTTTAAGCTTGTAACTATTATGACCCTGACGGCAGGAACCTGTTTCGTCATGTGGTTAGGTGAGCAGATCACGGATCGCGGAATCGGAAATGGGTCTTCCTTGATCATCTTCACGGGGATTGCAGCTTCGATTCCTTCGGGAGCGCAAAGACTTTTACTTCTCGTTCAGAACAACGAGATCAAGGCCGTCGTCGCGATTTTGATTGTTCTCGCCATGATTGCGATCATCGCGGGCGTCATCTATATGGAAGTGGCTCAGCGTCGAATCACGATTCAGTATTCTCAACGTGGACAAATGGGCCCTCAGTCGATGGCCGCACCGACAAGCCACTTGCCAATTAAGATTAACTTTTCGGGTGTTATTCCGCCGATCTTTGCAAGCTCTCTCTTGATGTTCCCGGCTACAATGGCGCAGTTCACTCAAACACCTTGGTTGAAGAACCTTCAGGATTCTTTGAACCCAAGCGGTGTGATTTTCAATATTCTCTTCGTTGCTTTGATCATTTTCTTCAGCTTCTTCTACACCGAGATTGTTTTTAACTCGAAAGACGTCGCTGAGAATTTGAAAAAATATGGCGGATTCATTCCGGGCGTTCGTGCGGGCTCAAGCACCGCTGACTACATCCAAAAGGTGTTGGAGCGCGTGAATGTGGCAGGCTGTACGTATTTGAGTATCGTGTGCGTACTTCCTGTGGTTCTCCAAAGTCATTTTGCGTTGCCTTTTTATTTTGGTGGAACCAGCTTATTGATCTTGGTGGGTGTGGCTCTTGACACGGCCCAACAGATTCAATCTCATCTGTTGACGACGAAGTACGAAGGCTTTTTGAAGGGCGCGAAGATTCGAAGCAGGAGGGTTCAGTTTTGAACATTATTCTCTTCGGAGCTCCTGGAGCTGGGAAGGGAACCCAGTCGTCTCTGCTGATTGAAAGAGACAAGATGACTCAGATCAGCACGGGTGACCTGTTTCGAGCGGCAATTAAGAATCAAACTGAGTTGGGCAAGAAGGCTCAGGGTTACATGGATCGCGGGGAGCTTGTCCCAGATTCAATCGTAATCGGAATGGTTGAAGAAGTTTTGAGGCGTGGATCGGGCGCGTTTATTTTGGATGGATTTCCGCGCACAGTCCCTCAAGCAGAAGCTCTGGACGAGCTTCTGAAAAGTTTACAGCTCAAGATCGGGAAGGCGATATTCCTTGAGGTTCCTTATAAGGTCCTCATGGGGCGTCTGACGGGTCGTCGAGTTTGCAAATCCTGTGGCGCGGTCTATCACATCGAGTCAAAGCCTCCTCGTCAAGAGGGGGTCTGTGACCAGTGCGGTGGAACTGTGGTTCAGAGGAATGATGATAAGGAAGAAGTGATAGGGAATCGTTTGAAGGCCTATGAGGAGTTCACGATGCCCTTGAAAAATTATTACAAAAAAATGGGGCAGTACACTGAAGTAGACGGAAATCGAGAAACTGAAGATGTTTATCGGTCTATAAAAGCATTCATGAAATAGTAGACAGGGTATATCGAAGGTGTTAGATTGCGTCGCTTGCAGTTCTGAATGAGGGTTAAAAAGATGAAAGTCAGACCATCTGTTAAAAAAATTTGTAACAAGTGTAAAGTAATCAAACGCAAAGGCGTCATTCGCGTTATTTGCGAAAACTCTAAACATAAACAAAGGCAGGGTTAAAAATGGCTCGTATTGCTGGTGTTGACCTTCCTCGTAATAAACGCGTTGAAGTAGCCCTCACATACATCTATGGAATCGGAAGGCCTCGTGCTCGCGAAATCTGCAAGTTTGCGAGCATTCCTGAGTCTCTCAGAACTGACAATCTCACAGACGACATGTTGGCAAAAATCAGAGCCTACATGGAACAAAACTTCAAAGTTGAAGGTGACCTTCGACGTGAAGTGGGTCTGTCAATTAAGCGCCTGATGGATCTCAACTGCTATCGCGGAATTCGACATCGCAAAGGGCTTCCTGTGCGTGGCCAGAACACTCGTTCAAATGCTCGCACTCGAAAAGGTCCTAAGAAGACTGTCGCGAACAAGAAAAAAGCCGTCTAATAGGTAGGGATTTTCATCATGAACATGGAAAAGAAACCAGTTACTAAGAAAAAAGTTAAAAAGAACGTTCCGCAAGGGAACTGCTATATTCAAGCTGGATTTGGTAATGTCATCGTAACGATGACAGATCCCAAGGGTGATACTGTGTCCTGGTCCTCTGCAGGTCACTTAGGCTTCAAAGGAAGCCGTAAGGGTACACCTTTCGCCGCTCAGATGGCTGCTGAAGACGCCGCGAAGAAAGCTATGGAAGCAGGAATGAAAGCGGTTGACGTCTATTTGACGGGCCCTGGAGCGGGTCGTGAACCTGCGATCCGCGCGCTCGCAGCGGTGGGAATCCGTGTCCTTTCTATGAAGGACATTACACCCATTCCGCACAATGGATGCCGACCTCCCAAGCGTCGACGTATTTAATCTAAGAGGAGTGACCTGTGAGTTGCGTAAACGATAGCGTTTGTAAATTGTGTCGTCGTGAAAACACGAAATTATTCTTAAAGGGTGATCGTTGCTACACTGATAAGTGTTCCTTCGAGCGTCGCCCGTACCCTCCTGGTCAACATGGCCAGCAGCGTATCAAATTCTCTGACTTCGCTCTCCAGCTCCGTGAGAAGCAAAAGACAAAGCGTTGGTACGGTCTTTCTGAAAAGCAGTTCCGTCGTTATTTCGATGGAGCGAACAAGTCTAAAGATCTGACTGGTTTGGCGTTACTGCGCTCTCTTGAGATGCGCCTTGATAACGTGCTTTATACTCTGGGCTACGCGAATTCTCGTCGTGAAGCTCGCCAGATGGTTAAGCACAACCACGTTCTTTTGAACGGTAAGAAAGCGAATATCCCCAGCTTGCTTGTTGAGAAGGGTGATACTTTGGCTTTGTCAGAAAAGGCTCAGAAAACAACGCGCGTTCAGGCCGCAATCCAGGCCGTCAGCCGTCGTACGATCCCATCTTGGTTGGAAGCCGATCATGGAAAATTCACAGGCGTGGTGAAAGACCTTCCGTCGCGTGATGAAGTGACCGTTCCAGCAGAAGAAAACATGATCGTCGAGTACTACTCTCGCTAAGACTTCAAACTCGGGGGAAAAAACCTATGCAAGAGCACTATTATAAATTCTGGAGAGATCTTATTAAACCCAAAGGTTTTGAGGTTGATAAGGAAACTCTTCGCGACGATTATGGAAAGTTCGTCATTCGTCCTCTGGAGCGCGGCTTCGGGGTGACACTTGGCAACTCTCTCCGTCGCATTCTGTTGAGCTCGATGATGGGCTCTGCAGTATCTGCAGTTCGCTTTGACGGCGTTTTGCATGAGTTCACGACGATTCCCGATGTTTTGGAAGACGTGACAGACATTATTTTGAATCTTAAAGAAGTTCGTTTTAAGCAGTATACAGCTGAGCCTGTAACTTTGAAGATCTCGAAGCGAGGTCCAGGAAAAGTGACAGCTGCTGATATTCAAACAAGCGACAAGATCGAGATTTTGAATCGTGATCAGCACATCGCCACTTTGGGTGCAAACGGAAACTTCAGCGCTGAAATCGTTGTTGCTTACGGCCGTGGTTACGTTCCTGTTGAAAATCGTGAGACTGATTTGCCAGTTGGCTTCATCGGAGTCGACGCTCTTTTCAGCCCGATTCGCAAAGTGAACTACGCCGTTTCAAACGCGCGCGTGGGACAGCGAACAGACTACGATGCTTTGACACTAGAAGTTTGGACTGACGGTTCATTGAAGCCTGAAGAGTCAATCTCATTGGCTTCAAAGATTATGAAGGAACAGCTTCAAATCTTCCTGACTTTCGATGAAGCAATGGAGCCTCAAGAAGAGAAGCGTGATCCGTCTTCTCCTCAATTGAACGAGAACTTGTTCCGTTCTGTTGATGATTTGGAGCTTTCTGTTCGTTCGGCGAACTGCTTGAAGAACGCGAACATTCGCTACATCGGCGAGTTAGTTGTTCGTTCTGAGGCGGAAATGCTGAAGACAAAGAACTTCGGACGTAAGTCTTTGAATGAAATTAAAGAGATCCTTTCAGAAATGGGCTTGGGCTTGGGAATGAAGATCGATGGATGGCCGCCTCCTGGTTGGGATCCAAACGCAGCTCCTCCCGTCTCGAAGCGCGAGCAGCAATAAATATTTGAGGTGATAAATGGCATCCCATAGAAGAAGAAATAGACATTTTGGTCGTACTGCGAAGCCTCGTCGAGCGCTTCTGCGCGGTTTGATGACGTCTTTGGTTGAACATGGACGGATCAAAACGACCGTTGAAAAAGCGAAGGAAGTCCGACGCCACATTGAACGCTTGATCACTCTTGGTAAGAAAGGCGATGTCGCCTCTCACCGGCTGATCGTAGCCCGATTGGCGAATAAAGACGCGGCTTCTGAGATTGTTAAGAACATTTCGCAGCGTTTTACAGCTCGCCCAGGTGGTTATACTCGAATCATCAAGATTGGTCGTCGTCCTGGTGACCAAGCTGAGATGGCCTTTCTTGAGTTCGTAGATTACGATTTCAAGGCGAAGACAACTTCCGATAGCGAAGAGAAGGCCGCAAAATCGGCTGATAAGAAGACTGCGACGAAAGCTAAAAAGGCTGGAGTTGCGGCTGCAGCAAAGAAAAGAAAGAGTGCTAAGGCTCAAAAGCGAGCTCGCTCTGCGGCTCGAGCCTAGATCAGCCTAGTAGGGCCTTCGTGAGAAGGTTTGAAGGTTGTCAGATTCAAAAGTATAAGACCCGAGATTGCGAAATCTCGGGTTTTGTTTTTTGATGCTGTCAGAGATCTTGTTTGCATTGTTGGATTGTGCGATGGAGATCTTGAAACCTTTAGAAGAGGGAGATGGATTTTGAAACCTTATTTGAAACCCCTGTTGGTGCTTTTGCCGATTGTTCTGATTGTCGTGGGGTATGCAGCCTGGCGATTGCAGAGTGGGGCCGAGGTTCAGGAGCCGAGTGCTCCGACTGAGGATGCAGTTTCGAAGTTTTCACTTCAAGAGCTCCGCGATTGGCAAGGTCGAGAGATCCCGTTGGATCAGTTGACTAAGAGTAATCTGGTTTTTCATTTCTGGGCGGCTTGGTGCGCTCCTTGTATTCATGAATTTCCGGATCTGATTGAGATGTCCCAACGGGAGCAGGGGCGAACTGTTGTGATCGCAGTCTCGGAAGACAAAGACATGAAGGAAATTGAAGTTTTTCTGAAGTCTTTCCCGCAGGCTTTGAAGGCGCCTCACTTCTTTATTGTTTGGGATCAGGATCGAAGTCTTATGCAGCGCTGGCAAGTGGAGAAACTGCCTGAGAGTTTCATATATTCCCCGAATCGCACGCTGGCGAAGCGTGTGACTGGAGCCGTTACCTGGACGAATGAAGACGCGAAGACCTTTTTCGAGAAGCTTCATCAGACTGACAGCCCCAATTAGGTCAAAGAACCAGACGATAATTTAATTTCGAGAGCGGGACCGCGAGGCCGAAGCGTGGAGTCGTGGACTTTTGCGAGATTTATCGAGGATTCACGGACCTTTGAGGCCGGAGATTGAATTCATAGGCCCGCGAGATCAAGTCGAGGAATATGGGTTTGTGGGTCCAAAGACTGGAGTCGTGGGTCTGCGAGACGAATCGAGAACTTGTGGTGGCAGCGGGCCCCGGGGGTGGTGGAGCCCTGGGGGGCCCTGTTGAGGTTGGGCGGTCCTTTCCACAGGGCCTCTCGAGAGGGTTACTTGAAGAGCTTTTTGAGGGCTTTCTTAGCGTCTTTTTCGAGGGATTTGCGAGCTTTGTTTTCTCCGTCTTTTTGAGCGCTCTTGATTTGTTTTTCCGCCATGTTCTTTTGGTTTTCGGCTTGGCCCTTGAGCTTGTCGATTTCGCCTTGGACTCGACCCTTGAGATCGTTGATCTGCTTTTCAAGCGCCTCCCGGTTTTTTGCGATTTCGGATTCGACTTTCGCTTGAAGGGCGGCCTTCGCCTTCTGAACTTGGGCGCGCAGTTCGGCCTCGAAGGCCTTTCCGAGCTCGCGGCCTAAATTTGAATCGATCTGGACGGGGAAGAGCGGGAAAGTCGATTGGGCCTTCGCCGAAATTGTGATTTCGGGAACTGTTCGAAGGGCATTGTCGACGATCTGCTTGATTAAGGGTTGTTTTGCTCCGGTTTCGAACACGAAATTCATCAGGCCTGATCGAAGTTGAAACGCATAGTCCTTGAGCGCCGTGATTTGGGCTTCGAAATTCATTCGGCCATTCGATTTCACGAGATCAAGGCTGAGATCAGGAGATTTGACCAGCGTCTTGGGGGTTGCGACCGGGTAGGACTCCAAACTGAATTTGAAGTCGACAACGCTATCGGCCTTTCGATTATCCAGCTGCAGAAGAGTGTAGAGGCCTTGAAGTTGAGCGTTCGGGAAGTTTCCGCGAAGCTCAGCTACGATCGGCTCTCCGGTCAAAAGTTGATTGGTCGAGATATGGCGAATTTCGCCCTCGATGTTGCCCGAGTACGGAGACGTGCCAGCCTTGGATGAAACGCGGGTCTTTTTGATCCAAACCATAGGGTAAGAGCGAGGGCGGCCGAATTCGTACGACACTCCTTGCGATCGAGGGCGCGGCTGAAGAGAGACATCAGGTTCTTCCGAGCCCTTCTTTTTTAAATTCGGTGGCATGTACTTATCAGCCAGCCGTTTGTAGTGAAAAAACTTTTCCTTGTAAGGATCCAAGTACGAAGTAAACAGGGCCGTCGCAAGAGACTGGGCATCGAGCTTCGGAATCTTCAGGCGCTTTTCAAGATCGTCGATGTCCTGCTGAACTTGCTTTTGAATAGTTTTGACCTCTGAGTCGATCTTCTTAAGATCGGCTGATAAATCCTTGTTGGCGCTGTCGAGAGTCTTATATTTTTGGTCCGCTTCTTTGATCAGCTTTTCGAGTTCCTGAACTGATTTGACGACCTCGGCGGGGTTCTTGAAGCCCGAGGTTTTCACTTTACCAATTCGGTCTCCGAGTTCTTTGAACTCTTCCGGGCGAGGAAGGGACTTCAGGCGAGAATCCCATTCTGTTTTTTTGGTTTCGATTTCTTTTTGAAAGGATTCAATCATGGCCTTTGAAGCCACGTCGGCCTTGATGCCCTCGAGTGGGTCTCGATTGGGATCGCCAAGCCAGCTTGCGGCGTCGCCGAGAACGTTGTTTTCGTACTTGTCTTGAACTTTGTTGAGAGCCTTATCTTTGAGTTCGTCGACAAGACCGGGTCCCTGTTCGACGGGCTCCGGTGGAGCGACCCAGCCTGGAGATTTGCGGGGTGTGCCGAATTCAATTTGCTCGACGACGGCTTCATTCACGACGAGCTTCGCGCGCAGGATCGCGTCCCAGAGAGCTCCGAAGCGGATTTCTCCCACTTGGATCACGTTCTGGTTCGGGCGATTTGAGTCTGTAATTTGAATGGCGGCCACGCGAAGAGAGAGGTTACGGAAACTTGTGTTGAATTCCCCGATGTTCACTTCAGCGCCGAGGGCCCGAGTCAGACCCCACTCCAATCCTCGTCGAACGTGGTGGTCGAAGAAGAAAGTAAAGTAGAGAACGAAGATTGTGATGACAGCCACGATGGGAATGATGGCCTCTAGACGGAGAAACTTGTTGAGTCCCTTTTTTTCTTTCATGATCAGCCCCCGTAAAGATTTTCGTAGGTGACGTACCAGTTGTAGAACTTCGTCGCCGCGATGGCTTTGTAGAATTTTGTCTCTTTGAAGCGGGCCACGACGGTCTGGCGGTATTTAACAATCAGTCGACGGAAGAGGAAAAAGACGGGGACCGAGGCCAAGAAGGCAACGGCAAAAGATCCCATCACGATGGAATTGTTAAAGCGTGTGAACGGAATAATGGGCATGTTGTAGAGGCTGACCCAGAGTGGGCGTAGGCCTTCCATTTCCAAAATCTGGCGGCCTAAAACGTCCGCGACGGGGTCAAAAACAAAAGCGACAAACTTGAAGAAGAAGGCCGCCACAAAGGCCGCTCCGATTTGGATGCGAAAGAGCAGCAGCACCAAAATAACCAAAAAGGTCTGTAGCGACAAAAAAGGAGAAAACCCGAGGAACATGCCCAGGGTCAGTCCGGCCGCGAGCTGATTGGTTCCAGTTTCGGAATTCAGCATGCGGAAAAAGGCAAACAGCTGTTTTAAAAGCAGTGTCATCTTCAACCTCTCTAAAAAGTCGTGATGGAGATAGGCCCTATTAAACACTGGGATTTAGGAAATTTCCACTATGCGTGGCGAGTCAGGAGCGTGGCTTAACGAAGAGCGACGTACTCCGACATGGCGTTGATGATGTGATAGAGGGAGCTCGCCTTCACGGGAATTGTGGCGTAGGAGCCATCCTCAAGTCTTGTGTCGCGCCAAAGTCCTTGATCCATCAAAAGATACTGATCGATCAACGCCTGCAGGGCGATATCAGCAGATTCTTCGTGCTTCAAAACAACGGCGGCCTTTACGCGTTCTGTTTGAGGCCAAAAGCGAGAGGAGAGTTTGCAAGGTTGCCCATCGCTCCACACTTCATCGATCGCGAGTTTTCGATCACGTGAAAGCCCCAGGTGTTCGGCTTTATCGAAAAGAGATCGCGACACCTCTTCGCGAGACGACCGCGTTATGTTCTGGAATTGGTGAAAAAGCCAACTCCATTCGAAGTGATGTCCAGGTTCGAAGATAAAGCGCCCCTCTTTTCGAAGAGGACGCCATTCAGGGTCAAAATGTTCAGCGAGAAGCCCTGTCTCGGGATTGATAAAGCGTGAACGACAGAGTTCATCAATCTCGTCACTCAGGCGCTTCCACGTAGGATCGGGATCCAGGCGTCTCCAGACAAGGGCGGCTTCGAAGAGATGCATGTGGGGATTGGATTGGAAGAGGACTTGTCCGCCCTTGATTTCTGTAAAGCCACCGCGGGAATGGCTTCTCTCTTGTCGAAGATAGGTCTCGACCGAGTGGGCCGCCTGCTGGAAGCTTGGGTCCTGGCTGATCTCATAGCCATAGGCCAAAGCGAAAAGAGCAAAGGCTTGAGTGTACAGGTCGTGATCACGATTCTCGGCTTGTCCCGTGGAATCGACCGAATGATAGAAGGCGCCTGAAGAGCTTTGATAGCGTTGAACAAAGGAGTGTGAGGCCCGCACGACGAGGGGTTTTGCCACTTCGGAGGCCACGACCTTCATTTTCAGACCTTCGCAAAAGGAATAGATTTGCCGAGCCTGCACGAGAGACCGTAGCGAGCTTTGAAGGGCGCGCCCCTCGAAGCTGAGGTTCTCGACGAAAACCCCGTGGGTTTGATCAAAACCTTCGCGACACCAGAGGGGGAAAACCTGATCTTTCAACCAAGAGCGGCACTTTTCCTTTAGATCTATCGAAGTTGAACTCATAGGCGTTCTCGCGTTGATTCTTCAAGTGAGGACAAGGAAACGGGGGGCCGGCGCGTGAGATAAAAGTAGGCGCCTAGGAGGCCCCAGGTAAACTGCATCAGCTGAAAGGCCGTGATCACAGAGGAGCCATTCAGGATTTGATTCTGCGAGAAAGATTGAAAGAGAAAATAAAAGACGGCTTGGCCAACGCCCACGCCGGCAGGCGTGATCGGAACAGCCATGATCATGAAGCCGACGGGAACGACAAAAAGAAGCAGCGACCAGCTTACGGATTCGGCTAAAACAGATTGAAAAGCCCATCTGAAAAAGACCACAGTCACAAGCTGGGCGAAGACCGTGAGCCCCACCCCCATCAGCAAAAGACCGGGGCGTTTAATAAAGTCCTGACAGGCTTCTGCAAAGCGAGCAAACCGGCCCAGCAATCCAGAGCGACTTCGCCAAGAGGAGGGGTAGCGAACAAAACCAACCGCTAAGAGTCCCAAAGTGAGGGCCGCGAAGAGAAACGACACCCAAGCCAAAAGCTCGAGGAGCAAGGCTTGAGGCTCGACAGCGGTGAGTCGCTCATAGATCAAGGCCACCAACGCCATCAGGATGCAGGTGTAAAGACCCACAACCCGATCCATCAGGGCGCTCGAAAAGGCGGCGGCTCGAGAGCAGCCCAATTCTTTTTGCAAGTAGTAGGCTTTGACGACATCGCCCCCGACTCCGCCCGGGACGGCGAAGTTAAAGAAGATTCCAGTCATGTTGAGCTTCCACGTCGGCCAGGCTTGAGCCTCGAGGGATTGCACTCTCATCAGCAAGCGCCAACGCTCGGACATCAGCGTCAGATTGAGCCCCAAAAAAACAAGGCCCATGAGATAGTTTGTGGGACTCAAAAAGGGCTTTAGCTCTTCAAGTTTAAAGCGGTCCGTTTTGATCAACCAGAAGACAAGGCCGACGGCGAACAAAATCTTAAAAAGGTTCAGGCCTTGTCGACGAAGATTCATGAGTTATGGACGTTCCAGATCTTTTGGAGTTGCTGGAGCAAAGGCTTGAGCTCACGAAGCGGTAAGGACGTGGGACCATCGCAGAGCGCCTGATCGGGATTGGGGTGAGTTTCCAGAAACAAACCATCAACTCCGACAGCCAGGGCCGCACGAGCGAGGGGGGCAATCATTTCTGAGCGCCCGCCGCTGCTTTCGCCTGTGGCTCCGGGAAGTTGAGTCGAATGAGTCACGTCCATCACAACGGGGAATCCCAGGTTTCGCATCTCAACCAAGCCTGTCATATCGTTGATCAAGCGGTTGTACCCGAACGTTGTGCCGCGTTCGCAAAGAAGGACTTTATCATTGCCATTATCCAGGGCTTTCTTCGCGATGGCTTTCATATCCCAAGGCGCCAAAAACTGACCCTTCTTGATGTGGATCACGCGACCAGTTTTCGCAGCGGCGACAAGCAGATCTGTTTGTCGGCTCAGGAAAGCCGGAATTTGAATGACGTCCGCAACCTCAGCTGTGGCTTCGACTTGAATAGTTTCGTGAACGTCTGTCAGAAGCAAACAGTCCAGCTGAGACTTAATTTTCTGCAAGGACTTGAGAGCCGACTGAGCGCCGGGACCTCGAAAACTCTTGAGACTTTGCCGGTTGGCCTTATCGAAAGAGCATTTCAAGATCCAAGGGATTCCCAAACTTTGGGTCACCTTCTTAAGCTCGTGGCCGACTTCGAGAACCAGGCCCTCGTCTTCAATGATGTCCGGGCCGGCAAAAAGGACAAAGCTCTTGCCATCACCCCACGTGATTTTGTGGTGGCCTGAGACAAGTTCAACAGGCTTCGAAAGGGGACGAAATTGTTGCATGATCTTCTCGTTTTCTGTCGCAGGGACGAAAAAGTCTTAAATTGATTTCAGGACAGCCTCGATCACGCGATCTTGAGTTGAGTTGTCCATATCCGGATACATCGGAAGGCTGATCACGTGATCCGCTGCCCATCTTGAAACCGGAATTTCAACTTTGGCGCCACCCATATGCTGCTTGTACCAAGGTTGATCGGCCATCGTCATCGGGTAGTGAATGGAAGTGGGCACGCCTTGATCCTGAAGTTTCTTTTGGAACTGAGGGCGATTGGCGACCGTCAGTGTGTACTGAGCCCAAACAGAGTTGCGATCAGATTTAACATGGGGGAACGAAAACTCAGGCGCCTTAATTTCAGCAAAGGCCTGATTGTAGCGATCGGCAACTCGCTGGCGCTGCTGAATTTCCCATTCGTAGCGCTCTAGTTTCGCCAGAAGGATCGCGCACTGGATGGTGTCCAAGCGTCCATTGACGCCAAGTCGAGTGTGATAATAGCGCTTTTCCGAGCCGTGCTCGCGGATTTCCTTCATCACTTTGGCAAGAGTGTCATCATTGGTAAAAATTGCGCCACCGTCCCCGTAGCAGCCTAAGGGTTTTGCGGGGTAAAAGCTGGTCCCAGCCGCCACGGTCATCGAACCACTTCGGCGCCCTTTGTACTGAGCTCCGTAACTTTGAGCTGTGTCTTCAATCACGAAGAGATTGTGCTTTTTTGCGATCGCATTGATTTCATCCATGTCCGCCATTTGCCCGTAAAGGGAAACAGGAACGATCGCTTTTGTCTTGGGTGTGATCGCTTTTTCGATCGCCTTGGGGTCGATATTGAAGGTCTTCTTGTCGATATCGACGTAGACGGGAGTCGCTCCAGCTAGAACGATAGTTTCAGCTGTTGCAATGAAGGAAAACGCCGTTGTGATCACTTCATCACCGGGACCGATGCCAAGGGCCATCATGGGGATTAAGAGGGCGTCGGTGCCGCTTGCGCAAGCCAGAACGTGTTTAACTCCCGTATGAGCCGCCAGTTTGGATTCCAGCTCCACAACTTCGGGTCCGTTGATGTAGGCGCCCGAGTCGAGAACCTTTTGAATGCGTGAGTCGATGGATTCTTTAAGAGCAAGATATTGGGTCTTCAAATCAATAAACGGAATAGAGGCCATGAATTTCTCCTGTCATCGGAGTATGCCAAGACTTTTGCGCGAGGTCTATTGACAAGTTGGATCAAGTTTGTTGCTTTGTAGCGACAGACGCCTGTGGACATTCCGCACAAAGCCTTTCTGGCTGCGGTTTTCCGCTTGCGGCCCTTCTGAGGAGTCCTTCATGAGACCAGTAGTTTTGTCGGGTGGGAGTGGAACTCGCCTGTGGCCCATTTCCCGCAAGAAATTTCCTAAGCAGTTTTGCGAGATTTTTAATGATTCCCTTCAGAATTTGACGCTGAAGCGTGTGGCCCAAATGGCGCCGCCGGTCCTCGTCACCGGTCGTGATCTTCGAACCCTCACTGAAATCCATGTGCAAAAGTCGGGAATCGCGGTCTCTCGAGTCATTTACGAACCCATTGCGAAGAACACTGCGCCGGCCGTCTTGGTGGCCTGCCGGTGGTTCGAGTTGCAAGGTCTTGAAAACGAGTGCTTGGGTTTCTTCCCAGCTGATCATCTGATTCAGGACGAGAGTGAATTCCTTGCCTCGGTTGAGTTGGCGGAACAGGTGGCCCGTCAGGGTCGCATCATCACACTCGGGGTTCGCCCCACCTACCCAGAAACGGGGTATGGTTATATTCAGAAAACAAAAAAGAGTTTGCCTGCCATGGACGGGGCCTTTGGGGTCGTGCGATTTCACGAAAAACCGAATTTGGACAAGGCCAAAGCCTTTCTAGCCACTCAGGAGTATCTTTGGAATGCTGGCATTTTTGTTGGTGTCGCGAAAGACTTTTTGGCGGCCTTTAAAAAACATCAGCCCGCCCTGTGGGAGTCGGTGCAAGCGTTAAAGTCAGATCTTTCGAATATCGAAGAGGTCTACCAAACTTTTCCGAACTTGAGCGTCGATTATGCGATCATGGAGAAACTGACCGAAAAAGAGATGGCGGTCGTTCCCGTCGATCTCGGTTGGAACGATGTGGGAAGTTGGGACGCCGTCGCCGAACATTTTCGGGCTCACGGCCAGAACGAAAAAGGGGCGACGGTCTACACGAATAAATCAAGCCACTCGAACTTCGTATTTTCGCAAACGCAGAGGCCAGTTGGGTTCGTGGACGTCGATAACCTCATCGTTGTTGATACCGCCGATGCGCTCTTGATCGCCCAGAAGGGCTCAAGCCAAAACGTCCGTCAGATTGTCGACCAGTTGGCGGTTCAGAAATCGAAGCTTGCGGAAGAAACAAATCTTGAAGAGCGTCCGTGGGGGCAGTACGAAGTCTTGCGTGATTCAGGGAACTTCAAGTCGAAAGTGATTCGGGTTAACCCTCAGTCGCAACTGTCCTATCAGTCCCACGCCAAGCGGGCCGAGCACTGGATCATCACTCAAGGGCAGGGCGAAGTGATCCTGGATGACCAGGTGATTCCGGTTAAAGCGGGTTCCCATGTGCACATTCCCCTTCAAGCTAAACATCGAATTCGTAATACGGGAACTCAAGCCTTGGAATTCATCGAGGTTCAGCTTGGGACCTATTTCGGGGAAGACGATATCGTTCGCTACTCTGATGATTACGGCCGCGCCTAAGTCGTGCTTGTGGCGGTTTCGCCCTTGCGCTTGTACTCGTTTGCGAGGACCGGCAAGAGGTCAACCGTCAGTGAGCCGATCAGCGGTCCGATAAAAAGACCCGCAAGACCAATCAGCATAATCGCACCAATCGTGCAGAAGAGTGCCCAGATTCCCGGGATCTTGGTATTTCCTGCGACAAGAAGCGGTCGAAGCACATTGTCGAGGACGCCGGTCAAGCCGCTCACGACGAGAAGTCCCACCCCCGAGACGAGATCGCCCTCGAAGAACGAAACAAGCGACAGAATAAAGGAAACGGGGCCGGCCCCGATCACGGGGATAAAGGCCAACAGAAACGTAATAAAAAAGACGAGAAGCAGATCGTACCTCGTGAAGATGAGGGCCCCAAGCGTTGTCAAAAGAGCTTGAGCAAAACCTGTCACGAATGTGCTCACCATGACGGATTTGCAGCAGTTTTTGAACTTTGTGATGAATTTGTCGCGTCCCTCAGGGGTCACCCAGCCAATTTCCGAAATCGCTTTCTGAGCCGAGTGCTTCATCGACAAAAACGAAACCATACACAGGATCAAGACAAACAAAAGAAGAAGCATTTCGGGAATCTGCGAAACTGTATTTCCCAGCATGGCGGTCAAAAAACTTCCCGCCCGTTGGGCTGTCGCCCAAGCCTGATCATGGAAAGTGGAGGGGTCGATGCCGTACTCATTGAGGACCTGCAATCGGGCCATCAAGGACTCTTGAATTGTCTTCAATCGATCCATACTTTCTGGCTCGCCCAAGCGTCGAATCTGAACTGAAAGAATCGAAACTCCCTTGATGAGGACCAGGGTGAACGGAATCAAGAAAAGAAGGGTGACACCCGTCAGAAGAACAAAAAGGGCCCAATTCGAGCGCCCCTTAAAACGGTCCTCGAGCCACGCATGCAGGGGCTCGAGAGTGACCGAAAAGACCAGGGCCAAAATGATGGTAATCCAGAACGGCTGGAGGACCCAGGCGAAGGGGATCACCAGAGAGGCCATAAGAATCAGAAGAACGGCTTGGCGATGGGATTCGAAAAATTGATTCATAAGGGCTATCTTGTCCCCCATAGAATTCGATGTCATCGGGAACTTTACCGGTTGCTGCAATGAATTGTTAGAGGTGACGAAAAGGGTCCGTTTTTCGGCCCTCGGATTGCAAGTTGATCGGACAGACTTTTCCAAAGAGAAGGAGTGGGGGATGAGAGCTTCCATCTATGTCGTATTTTCAGCCCTGTTTATATTTTTGACAGCCCAGTCGGCGGGCCGGCCCTCGGTTCCTCGATTGACGAAGATCGGCGTTAACAAGCGACCCGTTATCGCTCAGTCCAAGCCCGAGTTTTATCAGAAGCGGGGACGAGTCAATGTCATCCGACGCTACTTCATTGCGAAGTGGGGCACTCAAACTTTTGAGTATGGAATTGCTGAATACCACTGCGATAGCCGGAAGTGCGAACAGTTACCCGACACTCTTTTCCTTGCTACTTACGAGGACTGTCGGGGTCTTAAGAAAAACGGGAAGCCCGACTGTCGAGGGCTGAAGAGTGTTCGAGTGGATCAGTGGTCGTCGTCCGATGAGCTCGACGGTCCGACTGGACGTCAATGGTACTCGTGTGAAGAGTATCACCGCCCTTGTGATGGACGCGTTTCCGATCTTGAAGAGTACCCCGAGCGCTACTCTCCAGAGAATCCTGAAAATCCGAGTGGCTTTTAAGGGGACTTATGAAATCGACCCTTGTGAACGGAGTTCCCGAAGTTTCTGCCGAAGAGTTAAACCAGAATCGTCAGGCCGTTCGAATTATCGACGTTCGACGACCCGACGAGTTTAATGGAGATCTTGCCCACATCGAGGGCGCAGAGCTCGTGACCCTGGGGCCTGAGCTTCTTGAGTTCCTTGAAAAAGGCGATCGCAATCAGTCGATCGTGTTTGTTTGCCGAAGTGGTGGCCGTTCCGCGCAGGCGACCATGGCCAGTCTGCAAATGGGTTACAAGAGCGTTTATAACATGACGGGCGGAATGCTTGAGTGGAATGCTCGAGAACTTCCCGTGAAAAGAGACTCGGCGCTCTAGTCGCGCCGCGAGTCGAGGGGCCGATTTCCCCACGCGGGGCAATTCAGGACATCTGTCCCGCTTCAACTGTTCATTGATTTCAATCTTGCTGGCACTCGCCTTGCTCTAGCACACTCGAGCCCGTTTCGCGGTTCTTCGCGGATTTGGGATCAGGGGGGTGAGATGCAAATCTTCACAGATTTTTTAATTCGAGCGATCATCTCCTTCTTTTCACAAAGGTCGACGTTTTCAAGTTCTGAAACTTTGTTTTTGGTGGCCTCTCAATTTTTAAGACGTGCCCTTGTTTTTGCCATGGGCGTTTTAAGCGCTGCGGTCCTTGCTGTAGGCGGGCTTTTCATGGCGATCGTCGACTTGGGAAATTATCTGAACGCTTTTGGATCTCTTGGCCTGACCTACTCCGGCGGACTTGGGCTTGGTTTAGTGGTGTTAGGGTCTTTGACTTTGTTTTTTCTCCTCCGCTCTCCGTTGAAGCTTTCGGACCTTGAGCTACGAGCGCTGCGTGCGAACGCGGGGCCTTCTTATGAAGGTCTTCTTGCGAGCTTGATCGAACCTCTGCAGGAGCTTTTGAGAACTCAAGATCCTTCAATGGGCGTGGATCCCAGACCTTCCAATCATTCTTCGCAACCTGTCGGTCCAGCACCTGAAACTTCAATGAAAAATCGAATGCCAGGGGTTTGGCCGACAACGGCTTCGTGACGGAAAAGTGAGGGGGAGTATGAAAATCGATCTTCGTAAATGGGAAGACATTCTTTTGAGTCTTGTTTTAGCAGTGGGATTCTCGGCGTGCGCGAACCGAACTCTAAATACGGTTTCAGACTCGAGCGTGGACACGCCCGCCATGCCGCGTGAAGCCCAGCTTGCGACCTCTGAAGACGCTCATGTCGTCAGTCGTATCCAGTTTGAGGAAGGCCAATCCGTGCTGACGCCGAAAGCTCAAACCGAAATCAATCATGCTATCGAACAAGCACGAGCCATGGGACAAGATGATATTGCCGAATCACTCGCGATGCAGCTCGAGGCTATGGACTACATGAATAACTGGGATGAAGAGATCACCTCGAAAGCCAAGGTTCTTGCTGAACTCGTTGAGCACCACATCGACGAAGAGGAAAAAGAATTCTTCCCAGAGGTTCGACGCTTTACGATTCCGATCGAACTGCAAATTCTCCGCGATGAGTACTTAGTTCAATGCGAGCAGTATTTGAATCAAGTCGTTCCGCAAGGGCTTGTTCCAGCTTTGATGAAGGGTGCCGTCGTTCGCGTCGCTCAATATGTGAATCGACTGAACGCTTAAGGAATTTCGGACGCGAGGTAAAAATGTTGAGACTGTTGTGTGCCTGGGCTCTTTTGCTCTCGGGTCGGCTTTATAGCCAGGCGCCGGAGGTCATCCGACCTGAAAATCAGACGGCCGCGAAACAGCTGGGGGCCGAATTGGTCTCCGAGATCAGCTTTGATATCGGCGAGTACAAACTCAAACCCAATGAGGCTCAAGAGCTTCGAAGTGTCATTGAGAAAGCTCGAGCTTCAAAGCCCTCCGCGATTAAGAAGGTGGAGATTTTGACATGGGCGGATCAGAACCTGCCAAGACCTGGAGAAAAAGAAACCAACTCAGCAGTCAAACTGTCAGCTTTACGATCGAATGAAATCAAAAGACTTTTGAAGGATCAGAACATTTCGAGAATTCGGGTCTACAATATGGCGAAGAGGACGAGCGCCTTGCAGCGACTTCTTCAAACCACAACCGCTCAAGTGAAGGGCACCTTCCAAGGTCGAACCGATCAACCAGCCACTCAGAGCGGGCCTGAAGACTGGCATCAGGGAAATTCCTCAAAAGCTTTAGTCTTGATTTCAACGCAGTAAAAGCGACTCGCTCGAATCTTGAATGGCGGGATTCTTAAGGATCCAACTTCTGAACTCCTCGAGAGCTTCTTCAAGGCGTCTTGAGTCCTGGTGAGTGGCCCCAGTCTCCATTCTTTCGGCAATGCCGGCGAGGTCCTCAAAGCCGTAAGAGGCTGCATTTCCCTTGAGTTGATGGCCCAAGCGGCAGAAGTAGGCCCAGTCCTGCTGATGGATCTTCTGGCTACAAGTTTTGGCGTCTTGCAGTCGGCGCTGAAGATAACGATTGCGAAGCAAGCTTGAGATTTCGTGCATACAATGAAGGTAACGAAGAGGCCTAGTCGAGTCAAAAGGGCTGACGCTTTTATGAAACTTTTCCGTGCGACCTTGATGATCAACAGTTTCAAAAAAATACGATTAAAACGTCTTCTTTAAAGTTTAAAGGCTTTTGAGCTTGTCGAATTCGTTGCGAAATCGTGTTAAGAAATCGCAACGATTTGAAAAATGGCTTTTAGATCATGGAAGATTGCGAGCATTTCTGCCGGACACCAAACTTACGAAGAAGCTGATGACAGACAGTACAAGGAAAACAATAAGGAGAGTCTTTCCAATGTCCATCGAAACGCCCGCGAACCCTGTTGCTCCGAAAAGAAATCCAATGAGGGCTAGAACAAAAAAGATTAAGGCCGCTCGTAACATTCATAACCTCCCTTTGTGCGTTTTTTAAATTTCAAAAAAATATTTAAAGAAATTTTTACTTCTAAAAATTGCATAAAGAACTTTCAAAATTTCTCCAAAAATCACAACTGTATTCCCTCCGATTAACACTGCAAACTCAAAGCCATTTTTGAGGATTCATCAAAATTAAATTTAGGACACAATGTTGAAATCGCTGGGGCATTTTGTAATTCTCTTGGGAAAAAAAACGACATGTGCTATCGATGAGCCATGCTAAACACAAAAGACAAAATCATGGTGATTGAAGATGACGTCGACGCTCAAGAGCTGATCACGGAATTCTTCAAAACGCGCGGATACGAAGTCGTACTTTATTCGGATGCAGAGAAAGCGCTCGAGGATTTGCAAGCCAATCGCGCTCAATGCGGAGTCATCGTCACGGACTTAATTCTACCGAGTATTTCAGGAATCGAGTTTACCAAGAGAATCAAAGCTCTTGATATTGATACACCCATCATTCTTATGACGGCTCATAAGAAGATTGAAATCGCGGTCGAGGCGATCAAAGCGGGAGCTTATGATTTTGTCGTCAAGCCCCTTAACTTTACTCAGCTGCTGATTTCGATCGAGCGAGCTCTCCACCTTGTGAAAGTGAAGCGTGAGAACACAGCCTTGAAGACCGCGGTCCAGCTTCAAACAGGTGCCCTGAGTGTAGACGGCTTTATCGGCCGGAGTGCGGGAATACGCCGTGCCCTTGATCTAGCAAAAAGAGTCTCTCGATCCACAGCAAGCGTTCTTGTGACGGGTGAAAGTGGAACTGGGAAGGAAGTGATCGCCAGAACGATCCACAATATGGGGCCCCGCCGAAAGGAACCTTTTGTTGCCATTAACTGTTCTGCGATTCCTGAAAATCTTCTTGAATCCGAGCTGTTCGGTCACGCGAAAGGTTCATTCACGGGGGCGTCGGAAAAGAAGATCGGTTTATTTGAAGAGGCCGAAGGCGGAACTCTCTTTCTAGATGAAATTGGGGATCTGAGTCCTTCTTTGCAGGCGAAACTTTTGAGAGTGCTTCAAGAACGAAAGATTAAGCGAATTGGTGAAACTCAGTTCCGAAATATCAATGTTCGAATTATTTCGGCGACTCATAAGGATTTAAAGAAGGAAATTGCCGCTAAGAGCTTTCGTGAGGATCTCTACTTCCGCTTGAATGTAATTCCGATCCACATTCCGCCCCTTCGAGAGAGAAAAGAGGATATTATTCCTCTTGCAGAATTTTTCTTGAAAAAATTCTGTGCGCTAAATGGGGTGCCGGTGCCGAAGCTGGATAAGGAGGTGCTGGAAAGTCTTCTGTCAAATCCCTGGCGCGGGAACGTGCGCGAGCTTGAGAATACCATCGAGCGCGCCGTGGTTCTGTCCAACGGGGGACCTATTGAGCTGACAGATGTCGCCCCGGAAGACTTCCAGACTGAAAGCCTTCCTGATGTTGAAGAAAACTTCGATATCAAGAAGGTTGCCGGTAGCCGCATCTTGAAGATCGACGAACTAACGAAGCTCTATGTTCAGCATGTTCTGGATCTGAATGGTGGAGTGAAAGAGAAAACGGCCCATGATTTGGGAATTGATCGTAAGACGCTCTATCGAAAGATTCAGGAAATTGACCAAGCCCGAAACGGTTCGAGCCTGGTCAAGAATTAAAGGAAGATTGTGTTAGATCTCAGGTCTAAGGGTTTCGATCCCTTAGACCACATCCTGTTTCAGACCCTCGAGATAGTGCCCAAAACTTTGCATGATGGGTTTAAGGCCTTGTTTCTTTGAAACGTAGCCAACGACATTGAAGTGTTTGGTCGTGCGAGATTTAAGGACGCACTGATTCTTGTCATGAGATGAGAAGATAATGACAGGCGCCTTCTGAGTATCCCACTGGATCGGCAGTTCAGGCTCATAGTAGAGTCCTTGTTCAAGAAGTTGAAGGGTCTGTCCCCCTGTTAGGGCGGGCAACTTCCAGTCGAGTATAATAAGGTCGAAGAATTCCTCTGTCAGAAGATTCATGGCTTCGAAGGAGTCTGTCGCGAGTTTAACCCGGCAGGCGAACTTTCGACTCATGTAATCCGTAAGGAGTCGTCCCAGGTCCTGATCATCGTCGATGAGAAGGACTTTTAGTTTCTTCTGTAAGTTGTAGTCAAGTTTTGAGTGTTGCGGATAGCCCTTGATGTATGAATTCTCCGTGCTGTCGATCGATTGAAGCATTTCTCCTCCTAAATTTTTTATCAATATAAGAGCAAGGATGATGCCAGCTTAAAGTTTGGTTAAATTTGGAGAGTGAAAGTGGAAGACTTCGACTTTGTTTTCATGAAAGCCTTGATTGGCAAGACTTTGCGGTCGATCAAAAGATTTCACTTCTAAAATTCAGCAATGTCCAGTTTTTTCTTAAAATTTTTCTTGTGTCAGAAATCCAAAAAATGTGTGGCAAAAAGGGAGAGTCGAGTCCGGAGAGAAACTTGAAAAACAGTTCGAAATGGCACCCTTGTTGCTGTCTTGTAGTGTCGAATGAAGAATGTCATCGATCGGCTCTCATACAAAAAAAGGAGTTTTAATGGAAACGTCATTTAACAATACCAACACGAGCGGCAATCCTTCTCGAAAACATACAGCTGACCCCATTTCTGGTTCATCTTCAGTTTCGCCGGGATCTTCGCCTGCTAATTCCGATATGAAAAACGATATGAAGATGTCGGGAGATAAAGTGATGAATCAGGTCAATACAATTGTCGATCGAGTCAAGAACATCGATTACCAAAAGCAGCTCGACACCATTCGAGATCGCTATGACGTGGCTTACGATGCTTCATCATCGGCAATTCGCACGAACCCCGTCGCTTACGTTCTAGGTGCAGTCATTATTGGATTTTTTGTGGGTTCGATCTGGAATCGCCGTGCATCTTAGGTTTAAAGATCTATCGAAGCGCCTTTTTGTTTTTGAAACAAAACTGGCTCTGCAGGTTGTGTTCGGGATGACTGTTTTTATGGGTTATCTTAAATTTGTCACAGCCGAGAGCGAATCGCGCAGTCCATCGTCCCAAAGCCTTCCAAGTCGCAAGACTTGGGAGGCTGATAACACGGGTGTCAATCGAAGGGATCGGCAGCAGAATAAACTCACGGCGGAACATCAAGCCCGTGCGTCGCGAAAGGACGATGAGATCACGCGACGAATACGTGAGAATCTTGTGAAGAACGATGAGATTTCAATTTACGGGCAGAATGTGAAGATCATCACTCTTGGCGGCGTGGTCACGCTACGTGGTCCTGTGAAGTCCGAATCTGAAAAGAAATCAATCGCTCGAATGGCCCAGCAGATTCAGGGTGTGACAACTGTCCAAAATGAACTCGAAATCGCAAACTGAAGGGGATAAAGGAGATCAATATGGTGACTTGGGATCAAACTGAAAAGAGGGGTCACAAAGCCGTCTTTGGAATATTCAATGAAAGATTCGCTCTGGAAAGGTCGGTTCAGACTTTGAAGGATAGTGGCTTTCGAAACTCTGATATTTCTGTCCTTTTACCTTCGACGGGAACAATGGGTGATGGCGAAAGCTTAGCTCACGAACGTGGTTCAAAGGCTCCCGAGGGAGCGGCCACTGGGGCGACGAGCGGTATTGCCATCGGCGGAACCTTAGGGTGGCTTGTGGGCTTAGGGTCTTTGGCGATTCCAGGATTAGGTCCCTTTGTCGCCGCAGGTCCCATCATGGCGGCGATTGCGGGCGCCGGAATCGGAGCAACGGTTGGTGGTGTAGCCGGAGCCCTCATTGGTCTTGGAATTCCCGAGTACGAGGCGAAACGCTATGAAACTTCTGTTCGCGTCGGAAATCACTTGCTGTCTGTTCACGTTGATGACGCCGAGTGGGCCGATCGCGCCAAGAGCATTTTGGAAGCGAGCGGAGCTCATGACATCTCGACGGTGGGAGAAGTTAAAGATCCCCATACTCCGCCTTTGCCATTTCCCGATATTCGTCCAACCTTTTAGAGTTTAGAGTGTCGCTTGACCCTTCTGCGTGGAGGGCGGTGGCGGAGCCTCGACTGTCTCGAAGGAGCGCCAGGATTTATCAACGATCAGTCTGGCGCTTCGACGCGAGAAAATAAAACTCCAGCCCCATTGAGCTAGAACTGAAATTCGATTTCGAAAGCCTGCTAAATAGAGCGAGTTCGGAGTTCAGCAGCATTTTTGCTCTGAGAGCTTGATTATTTTTTGAGATCTTTCATTCTGTTTGGGTGAAATCACCACCAATTTTTCAGAGGAAGAATCATGATAGACTCCCGTCAGATCGGTTT
>JBKDHV010000025.1:0-1833 GCA_046336915.1 Bdellovibrionales bacterium | reverse complement strand
AATTTAGGTATCTTTTAGGTACGATTTAGGTCACATAATTTTTTAGGAGATACCTAAAATATACCTAAAAGATACCTAAATTATACCTTAAATACGGCAAGTTTTTTTAAGGCATATTTTAGGTATCTTTTAGGTATAATTTAGGTATCTTAGGTGTTAGGTACTTTCAGGGGTTAGGTATGGTTTAGGTACTTAAAGGTATCTATAGGTATTCGAAAGAAGCTAGCTGATTTTTTAAATAAATAAAAAAGCAAATAGAGTGTCAGTTATTACTTTCATTTGTCAATGCAACTACTGACCACCGGATAACATTCCTTCTTCTTCCTCCTCTTGTCTTCTGGTGGTGGGGGTGATTGGGTGATTAATTAGAACATTGACAGACTAAACATCCTCGTCATCATCTGGTGGTTGTTGGGTGATTTCAACCATATCTCGTTCAGCCTTATTACGCTTTTTATTAGCCTCCCTGTTTTCCAAGCGGATCCGCTTGGCTTTTTCGTTGGAGCACTTCTTCTCTAAGGCTTTTCCATCATATAAGGCGTTGCAGGTGACTACTCCATCATGCCGTGTTTCAAAGTTAAAGGGCAAGAAGAGCATTGACCAAAAAGTGATGGTTGTATTTCTTTGAATTTCTTTTGTTCCAATTAATTGTGCAATGCCGATGACAATTAATTGGAACATAAGAAATTCAAAGAAACACTGCCCAGTAGGACAGAGTAGAACAGAGATTGCCTGAGAATGAAGAACGAAATAGTCAAAGACGGAAAAGAGCAAAAGAGCTTATTATTTGGCCTTCTAAAATAATATCCAACCAGCACTCTTACGGAGAGATGGACCGCTTGATATCGTCTGAGAGATTTAAGTTCAAAGCTTCTTCCTGCTTGTTTTTTTATTTTTGCCAAATTTTGACCAAATTTTCGACCCTCCCCATTTTTTTTTACACGATTGGCAAGGACAAGGCTGTGGGTCCTGCCCTCATGTAGGATCCCCCGATTCAGATCCACCTAATCGTTTAATTTATATTTACGATGAAATTGGTAGCATATAAAATCTCTGATTATTATTCGCTTGAACTACTACCTGACTTCCCCCTTAACTAAAATCGAGACTGTTACAAGGACTAGCCAAGCAACCTTCACCGCAGAGTGTCCGGCTTCCATACAAGAGCGTCCGTAGGCTCGTCTGTGCATACTTGCAAGGTCCTCAGTTTTACCCTTGAACCGAGACCGCGATTGATATGATGAGTAAACTATCTACCTAGCTACAACGAGACACAGATAACCACACTACACTAGCTACTCGATCACTGCCTTCACGTTTAGCTGCTGTCTGTAGCACACGGTTGGGAGGGGGCACTAGATGCCTGTGACGACTGGGAGCCCCTAGAGGCATGACCAGGTACGAGGGGGATGCTAATGCCCCTGGCAGCCCAACCGGTTTCAATGAGGTCTTGGACTGTACTCAGGCGCATCGTTGGAGGCGCCTGGCTTGAGGAAGCGTTGGCACTTCGGTCAAGTCTTATCCGGGTCTGTTGTCGGTTGCCATATACATTAGACTTCAAGGATGAATTGACTCGCACGATCCGCCGTCGTGTCCTCGTCAGAATGAAGCTCGGCATCCTGAGCAAGGTGTTTCTCTGCGTCGGAGCTCGGGCCGGTGTGCTAGGTCTTGCAAGAGCAGGAGCGGGTGCTGGGGGAGCAGCGTAATACAACTTTCCGCGCGTGGAGAGCATCGATTGAGTCGCATAGGCGAGCGGCTCGAGGAATTTTCTGATATCTTTCTTTAGACCGCGAAGCTCCTCCTCGGAGGCTATCTGCGTATGCAATACTACCA
>JBKDHV010000024.1:0-61051 GCA_046336915.1 Bdellovibrionales bacterium | reverse complement strand
GGGGTTCAACTCAAAGATCCAGACGATCAAAGCCAATGCGCGGGGATACCGGAGCTTCAGCAACTACCGCATCGCGATCCTGTTTTATTGCGGCAAGCTGGATCTCTACCCTCTATAGGCACAAGAAAGTCGGAAGAACCCAAAATTCTAAATTTAAGATTTTGAACAAGGTCCAATGAACCCTTCACAACGTAGTCATCAGCACCAGCTTTCATAGCATCAACGATGGTCGAAGCATCTCGTTCACCCGTGAGCATGATAACCGGAAAATTTTTGTCCTTGTGTTTTACAACCCGCAAGACATCAAAGCCTGATACCTCGGGCATATTAAGATCGACGACCATGAGATCTGCATTTGACTGACCCAGTAGCCTAAAAGCGATGTTCGCTTGGGTCGCGGTGACGACATTGTATTCGTCGGACAACGCTGCCTTGAGCTGATTTAAGTGATTTTCGTCGTCATCAAGTAGCAGAATTGTTTTCACCGATGGCCCCCTTACGCCTAATAATATTGCGAACTTGGTGCCAGCAGGGGGCAAAGCGGATAAGTATTTGAATACTGGATTTAATTAAGCGTTATGGACAATACGGTTATACTTAATGATTTTTGTTTTAGTTCGCTCTACCGAACTAACTCTGAAAAAAATATAGGATTGAAAACAAATTGAAGGCTGCTTTCAGTTTTTCGGGGTCAAAATAGATCCTGATAAGCTAGCCAACTTGCGATTTTCTATAGGTAATTCCTTATCCCAGGGATAATTTTATTTTCTAGCTCGTCGGGATTGAATTTTAAAAAATGAAATGCAAAATGCACGGGCTTTGCCGCTGTAAAAAAAATCTAAAGGAATAAAAACGTGGAAGCTGAAAAGAAATCGAAAAGACGTGGACGTCCCCCTGGAAGCAAAAACAAGAAAATAAAAAAGGCCGGAATGAAGAGGGTCGCTGGTTCAGTACCAAAAGATCGGTCTCTCGAAAAAACAATTCGATTGCTGATAAAGATGCCCGCGAGTGTAGAAGTAAGAGCGCGGCTGATTATGGCCGCGTTTGATGTGGGATAGATTTTGAAAACCGGAAATGGTTCAGAGGACTCCGCAATGTCGGGAGTCCTCATCGTTTTGAATGGATTGCTATCGGGTGAGTTTTTGGGTGTAGGTAGATAAGGGTGGCAGTCCCTTTTGGATTTGTTTGATTGCCATTTGCTTGATGTAGACATGGACTTTCTCGGCGGCGTATCCGCTACCGAAAAGAATCGTGAGTGCCACGAAAATTTCTTTTACTGACTCCATACTTTTTCCTCCTGGCGCACTCGGCGCCGCTTGCGATACTATACTGCTCCCCGATAACTCGTTGACAGTACTATCCGGAGACTTATCCGTAAATATTGTGAACCCCTGAACCTAAAAAATATGATATATGGAGTTTTTAATGGAGCAAGAAATGGCAAAAGGCCAACCTACGATCGATTATCAAAGTTACTTGATTAAGCGCCAGCTAGAAGATTACTGGCGTGCTGATGAAAAAGTTCAATTAATTATCAACGGCATGCATGGAAAAATCCCAGTAACCACATTGTGTAAGTTAAATAACGTGAGTCCATCACTTTATTACGAATGGCGCGAGAAGTTTTTAGCTAGTGGCAAAGAAGGCATGATGGCTAACGGTGGGCGTTCGCAGCGTGAAGCAGAACTTGAAAAGAAGATCCGCGTTCTAGAGCGTCTTATCGGTGAATTATCGCTTGAAAAAGAGCTCTTAAAAAAAATCAGCGACGAGTAAGTTAAAAATAACCAGGGAATTAGTTTTAAAATTTGCTCCTGAATACGGGGTGGGCCTTGTTACGCGCGCTTTGGATCTATCGAGGCAAAGGGTTCACTATATTTTAAAACATCCTAAAACTGTTAAAATAAGAAAGATCAAAAGAATGAATGATGAAGACATGGTTTTAAGAAAAATAGAAGAAATTGTGAAAGAGCTCCCAGTGTATGGATACAGACGTGTTACAGCGGTTTTACGAGCCAGATATGGCATTGCTTTTAACCGCAAGAAAGTCTACCGGATCATGAAACAAAAAGGTCTATTGATGCCTCCATCGCACAGTCATAAAAAACTTTTAAGGGTGTTGCGTTTGCACATAACGTAAAAGCAGAGCGTTCCAATAGTTTATGGGGCATCGATATGACCTATATCTGGTGCGGCGAAGATGCCTGGTGTTACTTCCATGGTGTGATCGATCACTACGATAAAACTTTACTAGGTTACCATTTTAGTAGGTCATGTGCAGCCATCGGTGGAGTGATGGCGCTAGCAAATGCGGCCAGCGAAAGGCTCGTAGAAAGCCTAGAATTACGATCAGACAACGGCTGCCATTACGGTGCAAAAGTTTTTAAAGAAGAAATCAGACGGCTTGGAATTAATCACACACGAACGATGGTCAATACGCCAAAAGGAAACGCAGTTATCGAGCGATTTTTTAGATCGTTGAAAGAAGAATGTGTCTGGCAGCAAAAGTTCCACAATTTTGAAGAAGCTAAAGAAGCAATTGATAAATGGGTTTTGCATTACAATCAAAAGCGGCCTCATCAAACCCTAGATTACGTTAGTCCAAAAGAATTTTATGACAGGGGGTGTGGCCGAAAATTACTTGAAAAAGTGTCTTGAAATCCGGGGAGCATTACAATACAGGTTAATTTTCGCCTGTGACAGAGGTTGAAATGGTTATGGCGTCGTCGTGTTTAGCGTGTGTTTTCAAGTAGCCACGGAGTAGCCAAAAAGTAGCCAACTCCCGTGATGAGTCGTGATTTTCTGTGATGATGACGAAAAATTCTTTTTCTTTGAACCCGCTAAGTTATTGTTTTTATTGTTCTCTGTTTTCGCGGGCTTAGACTTTAACTATCTCTTGAGTAACTTTACTTTCCTCAGAAAGTGGCGGAGAGAGTGGGATTCGAACCCTCGAGCCCCGTGAAGGGGCTGCCAGTTTTCAAGACTGGTGTATGCAACCGCTCTACCATCTCTCCGGGGTCAGTTCTATGGATTCTGACCCCAGAAGTCAAACTCAGATCTTAAAAACCTGAGCCGGCAGAGGCCTTTAGATGGTCGCACGAAAAGTCCGAATCGGGCCCTCAAGGGCTGCTTCTCGCGAGGGTGACGCAGCGTCACTGGCAATGTACCTGTCACTGCCAATACTTTGCGAGCGCTTTGGGTAAACGAAGGGTTCCGTCTTCCGTTTGATAGTTCTCAAGGATC
The DNA here is from genome assembly GCA_046336915.1 of Bdellovibrionales bacterium. Taxonomy (GTDB): domain Bacteria; phylum Bdellovibrionota; class Bdellovibrionia; order Bdellovibrionales; family Bdellovibrionaceae. The sequence continues at coordinate 57,811 of JBKDHV010000024.1, read as the reverse complement.
GCGATCAGCGTGCGGCCGACCGCCAGGCCCGAGCCATTCAGGGTATGCACAAACTGGGGCTTTCCATTTCCTTTAGGTCGAAACCGAATGTTCGCACGGCGCGCTTGGAAGTCCTCAAAGTTCGAGCACGAAGAGATTTCGCGGTATTCGCCTGGGCCCGGAAGCCAAACCTCAAGATCGTAAGTCTTCGATGAGCCAAAGCCCATGTCGCCCGTGCACAAAAGCATTCGCCGATAAGGAAGCTCGAGCTCTTCCAGAACTTTTTCTGCATGAGAGGTGAGCTGCTCTAAGATCTCGTAAGACTTCTCGGGGTGAGCGAACGTCATGAGCTCCACTTTGTGGAACTGGTGCTGACGGATGAGCCCCTTCGTGTCACGCCCATGGCTTCCAGCTTCGGAGCGGAAGCAGGGTGAATAAGCGCAAAATGAAAGCGGCAGGTCCTCTTCGGCAAGAATTTCGTTGGCGAAATAGTTTGTGACCGGAACCTCAGCCGTTGGGATCAACGCGTAGTTGGTTCCTTCTAGGTGAAAAAGATCCTCTTTGAACTTTGGCAACTGACCAGTTCCTATCAAGCTTTGGTGATTCACGATGTAGGGCGGAATCATTTCTGTGTAGCCATGCTTCTTCGAATGCAAATCCATCATGAATTGAATCAAAGATCTCTCGAGGCGCGCAGCTTGACCCTTTAAGAAAGTAAATCGAGTCCCGGTCACTTTGCCGGCGCGTTCAAAATCCAAAATTCCAAGTTTTTCGCCGATCTCCCAATGCTCCTTGGGTTTAAACGAAAACTTTGGTGGCTCTCCCACTTTTTTAACCAATTTATTTTCTTCGCTGGATTTGCCCACGGGAACGGAGGCGTGAGGTTTGTTTGGAAGGTAAAGCGCGAGATCAAAAACTTGCTGATCGACCGCAGCCGCTTCGGCTTCCATCTTTTTTACTTCAGAAGAAAGTTGACCCATCTCTTGAATCAGGGCGCTGGCATCCTGTCCCTGGCGTTTCATCTGAGCGATTTCGCCACTGACTTTATTCTGTTTCGCTTTTTCCGTTTCAGCCCGCGTGATGAGTTCTCGACGTTTGCGGTTAAGCTCGAGGACTTTCTCAAGCGTTTCGAGGGAAGCCCCTCGGTTCTGCAAAGCCTTCTTGTAGTCATCCAGGAAACTGGGTCCCTGGTCATTTTTTCGATCAAAAAGTTTAATATCGATCATTTTAAAACCTCACTACGGCGCGAGCATGATGTACATCTTAAGGATCTGAAGGACAAGTGCACAAAAGATGTCGAACAGAACAACCTTGAGTAGGGACCACCCCGCGGAGATTCGGTAAAAGATCGCGGTTGTGACGACAACAAAGAGCAAGACCCCCAGGCCACCGTAGCCCATCAGCTCTTGACCGATAAGACCCAAGACATAGCCCAAAATAAGGCCCGTGAGAACCCGAAGCATCGCCGTCAAGACTTGAACCGTTGTGGATTGAGCCGTTGTCTTGATGTTACTTGTGAAACCTTCCAGTTTATCGCTAATCCCCATCTATCCCCCTAGGCTTCGAATGAACTCTTGAATCTGGCTGCGATCTGGAGCGTTAGGTGAAAGTTCCAGATACATTTGATAAGACTCGATTGCGGCCTCGTTGTCACCCTTCACCTGAAACACCGCACCCTGCTCCTTGTAGATATCGGCATAACCATTTTCCCGCTGCTTGGCCAGACTCAACATGTCCTGAGCAATCTCTAAAGAACCTGACTGCCGATAACAGGTCGCCGCTCGAACATAGAGTTCAGCGGATTGGCGCAGCTTGAGGGCGCTGGAGTATTCCTGGGCACATTCTGCAAATTGTTTTGTCGCAAAGTTAATCTCAGCCAAAAGAATCATGGGGTCTGACAACTTTGGGTTGCGCTTTCGTTCTTCGAGCGCGGCCGTCTTCGCTGCCTCATAGTCCCCCTTGGCAAAGGCCGCTCGGCCCATCGCAAGGTACACCCGTGGATAGTTGGGATTCACTTTCAGGGCCTTACGATAATTCTCGAGCGCCTGTTCGAAGCGGTTCATGTCCACGAGCACCTGGCCAGCGTAGTAGAACGACTCGGCGTCCGAAGGGTCCACAATAGCGGCCTGCAAAAACGTCTTCAGGGCCTGCTCATTTCGAGCAAGAGCCCACTGAGTTTGCCCCAGGCCCATAAGCGCTTGCTTGTTCTTGGGGTCCGCGACAAGCACTTGCTCAAAAATCTCGAGGGCTTGAAGGTGCCTTTCTTCCGTCTTCAAAAGATTGGCAAGACCAATTCTGTATTCGAGAGTGTAAAAGAACTTCTTAATCAGTTCGTTGAAATATTGAACGCCCGTATCGACTCCGTGTTGAGCCGCCAAAGTTTCGGCATACACGATTTGCGCGTCCGTACTGGTGGAATCCAGCTCGACCGCACGGGTCGCGTAGGACTTCATGTTCTTGATCGCCTCTTCCCGTTCCTTGATAAGTTTCGCATTATCCGGGTAGATCCCAAGGGCGCGCTGACGAAAGGCCTTTGAAAGAAGAACATAGGTTTCAACGTCTCCGTCAAAAAGAGCCTTCGCCCTTTCGCCAAATTGAATGGCCGAAATCATGTTATTCTTGCGGTACTCAAGCCAAGCGAAGCCACGCAGAATTTCATAATTCTGTCCGGTCTGTTGCTGGGCCCTCATCAAAAGCTGATGAGACGTCACGAAGTCGTATCGTTGCGACAGATAATCGGCTTGAGTGACATAGGCCGAGATCAGTTTTGGGTCCGAACGAATCGCTTTATTAAGCCATTCGATCGCATCAAACGATTGATTCAATTTCCAAAGGCAGATGCCGGCTTTCATCGCGGCCTCTGCATTCTTCGTATTGATTTCGTAGGCCGCCTTGTACTCGGCCTGGGCCGAAAGACAATCACCCTGCCGAACATACTGATCACCTAAAAGCACCATCGCATCTTCTTTAGGTTTTTTAAGACCCGAATCTTCTTGTCCGCCAAGTCTGACAAAAAGATCTCGCGCCTGTTTGTTCTGAGGCTGAATCAAGTAAGCCCGTTGCGCCGCTTGGCGAGCTTTGGATTTCTCGTTCTTCCCGATCCACAGTTCCGCTAGCGTCATCCAGGCATCAGATTCGAGTCGCATCGGTAACCGGCCCGGTTGATTGAGGGCGGCATCAAGATTTCGAAGAGCCGCATCTTTTCGCTGAAAGCCCTTAGCCTCGATCAAACCCAAAAGGACGTAGCGCTCTTTACTTTTTGCATGCTGCGGTCTCATCTGCTGAAGAATTTGATAAGCCGCTTGATACTCTTTGGTTCGAAGTTTCAACTGAGCCAAGTTGAAAACAGGGCGGGCCCATGACGTCCACATCTGGCCTGCTTTTTCATAGTAGGGGGCTGCGTTCGCGTACTCTCGATCCAGCTCGAGAATTTCAGCTTTCATAAAATAGCCAAGCGGGAGCAGCGAGAAGGTTCCATGCGTTTCAAGAAGACTATCGATCTGCGCGCGGGCTTCGCGATATCGGCCTTCAACCAGAAGCATTCGAACCGTTTCGCATAGCTGTCCATAGGGACTTGTCAGATTCAAGGCTCGCGTGGACTGCGAAAGAACCTTTACCGTATTTTTATCGTCCGCATCTTGAAAGGAAAAAGGCCAAAGCTCCTTGTAGACATAGCACAGGAGCGCTCTCGCCTCGAGATGTCCGCCTTGGCCCTCAATCAGCGAAACCAGATGATTTTGTGCCTTTATCATTTCATCAATTGAGCCGGTTTGAATTCCTAAAACTGCCTGAGCAAACTTCGACTTTGTTTGATCCGCCGAATCCTCCCGCTTTCCCACTTGAGGCCGCAGCAGCCGAATTCGATCTGACGAGTTTCGACTTGGCAGAAGCAGCAGCAAACCGAAAAGAATCACAACAACGGCGATGGACGCCGTGAAAATCGTTTTGCGCTTTTTTTTATTCTTAACCTCAGTGTCCTCTTTTCGCTCGAGGTCGATGACCTCACCCTCGGGCGGAGGCTGACTGGCGTGAGGAGCGGGATCCATCTTCACCATCTTCACCATCTTCGACTGAGGCGGAGGAGGCATGAAGATGGTTTCTTCGTAGTCGACTTTTCGTTCTTTTTTATCTGGCTTTTTGTAGCCCGCATCGTCGGCCTTTTTTTCAAGGACCGCGAGCAGCTGATCGTAGAATTCCGGTTCTTTTGAAAGCGCAACCCACTTACCTTGGGGATAGGCCGAAATCATTTCATCCCCAATGAAGGTCCCATCGGCAATCCGATTCAAAACTTCTTGAGTCGTCAAAGGCCCAATAATTTGCCCCTGACGGCTTCGAATGATCCAACTGACCTGCGCTTGGGACATCCTATTGATTATAGGGCGCTTTGTTAAAGGCGGTCATGCGTGCGACTGAGGACCTCTCCTTTGGTCTCAGGCGAGTTCCAGTTCGGCATCGACTGATTCCGTTTTGGAACCGAAATTCGTTGGTGTAACCCCCTGAAACCCCTCTGTATTTCAGCCCACCGTCTAAAAGTTTGGCACCCCTTTTGCTAAGAGCCATTGGTAAGAAAAGCAACCTGGAACTCACGGTTTTTTTGCTGCCTTCAAAGTGAGCAAAAATCTGGAGGCCCGGGACTCAGGAAAAGGAAACGAGCTTTCATGAAAATTGGAACCGGACGTCTGAGAAGAGTAAGTGTCGGAAGAATGTTGATTGCGTTTTATATTCTTGCGGTTCTTGCGATTTCAGCGACGGCCAGAGCTCACCAGACTGAGGCTTTTTGTTTGATACAGTTTAACGAAATTTCTCATTAGGATGCGTTTGAGGACCCCCTCCCCAAACTAGTCTCGATAAGAAGTTGAAAGCCCGATCCAATCCCCTCCAGGCTCGGGCTTTTTTTTTGCCTAAAATCGAACCTTTTTACTTATCTGAGTTTTACGAGACCCATTCCGCAGGCGGGATCCCGAGTCTCTTGATGCACACTCGAAATGTTCAGGGAACTTGAATACTTCGCGACGACTTCTTTCCAGAACTGCTTCATTTCAGGGTTCAGCGCGATATCATCAACTAGGACATAGCGGGGCTTAAACAGTTTGCGATAGATGTCGAATTGTTGTCTCGTTCCCTCATAATCATGAAGGCCGTCAATAAACAGCAGATCGATCGGCTTCTCAAAGTGATCAATGGATTGAAAAATGGGTGGCGATTCGGCTGGGCCCGTCAGCTTAAAAATTCCAGCTTTATCTTCAAGCACCTTGTTGCCCAGGTCAGATATATCGATCGTGACGATCTTTCCATCGCGAATACCGACTTTGTGCTGACCACGCTGAAGGGAGAGCGTCGATCCTCCCATATGGGTCCCGATCTCGATGATATTCTTGATTTTCTTGCGAGCCACAAAGCCCGCAAGAAAATAGTAATAATAGGGGAAATCTTGGATGAACTGGGTTTTTCCATTCACAAGCCATTGGCTTAAGCCATAGCTAATCCCACTGAGATCAATCTCGCGCCCTAGAGAGTAGGCCTCTTTCACGAGGCTCTTGAGGGCGGATCGTTTCTGGGATGTGCGTTTCTTTAAAGGCTTGGTGAGCGTACGCCGATTAGTGGTCCTGGTCGCGCCCATTGTCGTGCTCAGGAACGCTTCCAGCAACCTAAAAGAATTTCGATTTCGGCCGCATGTGTGACGGGGATCAACCGCATGAATTCTCCGTGCCTTACTTCTTATTCAACTCGGCGAATGCTTCCGCCTAGAGAGGTGAGTTTATCTTCCATTCGCTCGTAACCTCTGTCTAGATGATAAATTCGATTGACGACGGTTTCGCCCGATGCGGCAAGGCCCGCCAAAACAAGAGAGGCGCTTGCGCGAAGATCGGTTGCCATCACGGGGGCTGCCGTTAATCCTTTATCCGGAACACCTCGAACAACTGCCACTTGAGTTTTCGGAGTGATATCCGCCCCCAAACGCATGAGTTCTGTGACGTGCATAAAACGATTCTCGAAAACTGTTTCGGTCACAACGCTCGTTCCATGAGCAAGCGTCATGAGCGCCATGAACTGAGCCTGAAGATCCGTTGGGAAAAGGGGGTGAGGCGCCGTCGTCACGTCCACCGCTTCCCATTGCTTCTGTTTTTTGACCGTGATGCTGTCTTTTGAGGTCTCAACCGAAAATCCCGCTTCACGAAGTTTTCCGATAAAGGCCTCAAGGTAAATCGGGTCGATGTGAGTCGTCGTGACCTCGCCACCGGTGATCGCGCCCGCAATCAAGAGCGTTCCCGCTTCGATTCGGTCTGGACAAGTCGTGTGTTCGGCGGCCTTGAGTTTTTCAACGCCCTCGATTTTGATCACACTCGTGCCGTGACCGGTAATGCGTGCACCCATTTTGATCAGATAATTGGCCAGATCCACGATTTCCGGTTCTTTTGCGGCATTTTCAAGAAGGGTTGTTCCTTCAGCCAAGGTCGCAGCCATCATCATGTTTTCAGTTCCGCCCACCGTCACTTTTTCGAAAAGAAACGTAGTGCCTTTGAGCTTCTTCGCACGGGCGTGGACATAGCCCTCTTTCAACTCCACTTCGGCCCCAAGAGCCTTCATTGCTTCAAGGTGCAAATCAATCGGGCGAGTGCCGATGGCGCAGCCCCCGGGAAGAGACACGATGGCCTCTCCGGTCTTCGCAAGCAGAGGTCCTAGACACAAGATAGACGCTCGCATCTTTCGAACTAAATCGTAGTCCGCTTTTTGAGAGTTGGCCTTTGAGTTAATAGTCAGAGTGTTGTTTTGAAACTCGCTTTGGCATCCCAAGCTTTTCAAAAGATTTCGCGCGGACTCGACGTCGGCGAGCTCGGGCACATTGTGAAAGGTGTGCTTCCCATCCGCGAGCAAAGAGGCAAACATTAACTTAAGGGCCGAATTCTTCGCGCCACTGACGCGGACAACTCCGTTCAGTTGCTGCCCGCCCTTAATCACCATTTTATCCATGAAGCTCTCCTAGAATCACACGATCGTGGTGGGACAAATCCTGAATGACTTCGACATTTTGAAAGCGCCCAAGGGCCTCAAAATGCTTTTTCATCTCGGGGCCTTGGTCATGTCCCATTTCCATAAGCATCAGGCCCTGCGCTGACAGTTTCGAAGCCGCCGCTTCCGACCAGGTCTTGAGCTTAGAGGTCCCTTCGGGAGCATACAGCGCAAGTTCAGGTTCGTACTTTTTCACGTGATCTTCTACTTGTGGATCATGAGGACGAATGTAGGGGGGGTTTGCGACAATCAGATCATAGTGGCTCACGGCCTTCTGCAAAAAAGTCAGCGCGTCTTCGTGGAAAAAGTGGCAGCGCTCATGGACGCCCAAGGTCTGAGCGTTTCTTTGAGCAACCTGCAGCGCCCCTTCTGAAACATCAATGAGACCCACTTGAAGACGAGAGTCCTTTTTGGCAAGCGTAAGCCCAATGCATCCGCTCCCACAGCCAAGATCAAGAACCCGTAGAGAATCTCCCTCAAAGGATTTCAGCTTTTCCAAAGCTTTTTCCACAAGGGTTTCTGTTTCGGGGCGAGGAATAAGAACATCAGGCGTGACTTCGAACTCAAAGCCGTAAAAGCCGCGGCTTCCGGTAATGTAAGCCAAGGGCTCACCGCTTGTTCGTCGGCGAATCATATGGCGAAGGCGGTTGAGCTCGGGTTCCGCAAGTGGCTGATCGAATTTCAAATACAACTGAACCCGATCAAGCTTCAAAGCGGAAGCAAAGAGCCATTCAGCTTCTAGTCTTGGGTTTTCGAACTTTCGATCGCGATAAAATTGAATGGTCTTATCGAGAACTTCTTTTAGCTTCATGAGGAACTCTGCTGTTTAAGGGCTTCCGCCTGAAAGTGAGTGATCAAGGGATCAATCAGCTCTTCAAATTTCCCGTTCATGACAGAGTCAATTTGGTGGGTTGTATACCCAATTCGGTGGTCCGTGATTCGTGACTGAGGAAAGTTGTAGGTTCGAATTCGCTCCGAGCGATCTCCGGTGCCGATCTGCTCAAGCCGCACGTCCGAGGCTTCTTTACGAGTTTTTTCTTCTTCGATTTGCTTGAGCTTCGCGTAAAGAATCTGGAACGCTCGCTCGCGATTGGTGCTTTGAGATTTTCCCTCTTGGCAGCGAACTTCAAGGCCCGTCGGAATATGCACCACCCGAACCGCGGATTCGGTTCGGTTAACCGACTGACCGCCGGCCCCGCTGGCCCGCATGGTTTCGATGCGAACCTCGTTCATATTGATTTTCACTTCTTGCTGCTCAACTTCAGGAATAATCGCCACGGTCACAGTCGAAGTGTGCACTCGCCCGGCAGCCTCTGTTTTTGGAACACGCTGCACGCGATGAACACCAGATTCAAACTTAAGTTTTGAATACACGCTTTCGCCGGTGATCGTTGCAATGATCTCTTTAGCGCCGCCTACGTTTCCTTCGGAAAAAGAAAGAAGCTCGACTCGCCAACCTTGAGACTGAGCAAAGTACGAGTAGCCGCGAAAAAGCTCTTCGGCAAAAAGTGAGGCCTCGTCCCCGCCGGCGCCCGCTCGAATTTCAAGAATGATATTCTTGTCATCATTCGGGTCATTTGGAATGAGCAAAATTTTAAGCTCTTGTTCAAGAGCTGGCATCTGGGATTCAATCTCGCGGATTTCTTCTTTTAAGAGCTCTTTCATCTCGGGATCATTTTCAGAACCCAGAAGCTTCTTGTTGGAATCAAGCGTTTGAGTTTTTTTGCGAAAATCTCGATAGACTGAAACAATCTTTTCAAGGCCCGCGAGCTCTTTCATCAAGCTTCGGTACTGTTTCTGGTCCGAGGCGATGTCAGGCCGTTGCAGCATCATCTGCACTTGTTCGTAGCGATTTTCGACCTCATCGAGTTTTGAAAACATAGACTCAAGATTAAAATAAAAATGCGGCCTTGTCGCCGCATTTTCTTGTGAACAGTTTCGATTCTTTGAAACTTATTTCTTTGCGTATTTCTTCTTGAAGCGATCGATACGACCTTCCATATCCATCACGCGCTGTTTTCCAGTGAAGAATGGATGAGAGGCCGACGAAATTTCAACCTTGATAACGGGATATGTGTTTCCGTCTTCCCACTTCACAGTCTCTTTTGAATCTAGCGTCGACTCTCCCAAGAAAGCGTAATCGCACGAAATATCTTTAAAAACGACCTTGTTTACTTTTGGATGAATTTTTTCTTTCATAGGAGTCCCTTACTTTCTTAAAAACGATCGGCCTTATATATCAACAAGGAAGCGCTCTGTCGAGAACTATCTGTTTTCCGAATTTCTTCACAATTTCAATGCTTTAGCCGCGATCGGCGACCCCTTGAGTGGGCGATCTGGCGCTGACCTGGGGCCCGGCAAGGGCCCCTTAGGCATGTTTAGTTTCCGCTCATCGCCTTTAGGAAGTCCGCATTTGTCTTCGTTTGCTGGACTTTCCCCATCAAGAATTCCATCGCATCCACGACGTTCATGGGCGAGAGCACCTTGCGCAGAATCCACAAGCGGTTCAAATCATTCTTCTCAACGAGCAAGTCTTCTTTTCGTGTTCCGGACTTGTTGATGTCCATGCAAGGGAAGATTCGCTTTTCCATCAGCTTGCGATCAAGATGGATTTCGGCGTTACCGGTTCCTTTAAATTCTTCGAAAATGACCTCATCCATTCGTGAGCCCGTATCAATCAGCGCCGTTGCGATAATCGTCAAGGATCCGCCCTCTTCAATGTTTCGAGCGGCTCCAAAGAATCGCTTAGGCTTAGGAAGCGCATTGGAGTCGACACCACCCGAAAGAACTTTACCCGAAGCTGGCACAACCGTGTTGTAGGCGCGCGCCAGACGCGTAATCGAGTCGAGAAGAATGACAACATCGTGCTTGTGCTCGACAAGTCGTTTTGCTTTTTCGATGACCATTTCTGCAACTTGAACGTGTCGAGTTGGGGGTTCATCGAAAGTTGAAGAGACCACTTCACCTTTTACGGTTCGCTGCATGTCTGTCACTTCTTCGGGGCGCTCATCGATCAGAAGAACGATCAGCTTCACTTCCGGGTGATTCGCCGTAATGGCGTTCGCAATATTCTGCATAAGAACGGTTTTACCCGTTCGAGGAGGAGCTACGATCAATGCGCGTTGCCCTTTTCCGATGGGGGCCATCAGATCCACGATCCGCGTTGTGTACTCACCGGGGTTGTGCTCGAGCTTCAGGCGCTCATTCGGGTAAAGGGGCGTTAAGTTATCAAACAGGATTTTGTCTTTGCCTTGCTCGGTCGGCTCGAAGTTTAAGGTGTCGACTTTTAGAAGAGCAAAATAGCGCTCGCCCTCCTTCGGGGGGCGCACAGTTCCCGTGACGGTATCCCCTGTTCTTAAACCGAAGCGACGAATCTGAGACGGAGACACGTAGATGTCGTCCGGACCGGGAGAGTAGTTGTAGTCTGGAGATCGCAAAAAGCCATAACCGTCTGGCAGAATTTCCAGAACGCCCGCGCCAAAGATATCGACGTTCAATTTCGCAGCTCGCTTCAGGATTTCGAAAATCATATCCTGACGTCGAAGACCTGCGGCGTTTTCGATCTTCATCTTCACTGCTAAAGCTGTCAGCTCTTGGATGTTTTTTGTCTTAAGATCTTTTGAGCTCAGCCAGCTTTTTTCTTCAGCTGTCAGTTGGATATCTGAAAGATCCACTTCTCCTTGCGGAGAGGTGTCTGCGGCGTGAACGGACTCAGGTCCCTCATCTTGATAGTCGTTGTTGAACTGATGGCGACGATCACGGTCGCGGTCACGATCTCGATCCCGGTCGCGGTAGTTGTCGCGATTGTGGCGATGTCGATTTTGATCGTTTTTATGAAAGTGCCGCTTGTTATTATCGAAGCGCTTCTGGGAGTGTCCGCCACCGTGTTGGCGACTTTGACTTTGATTTTGATTCTGATTCTGGTTTTGATTCTGATTCTGCTGAGGAGCTTCGGACGGAGCGGAAGTCTGGCTGGCCTCCGGTGCGGAGGGCGCCGGCGCGGGAGCCGTTGTTTCAGAGGCGCGGGGTTCGTGAGTTGGGGCTGGAGCCTCGGCCACTGCTGTTTCCCCTCCTGATCCTTCTTGAGAGGCTGACATTTTTGTTCGTCCGCGCTTTTTCACAACGTCTACACTGGAATTTTTCGAATCCGACAAGCTAAGCTCCTCTTTTTCTAACGTTTAAATCCTGAACTAAATTGGGGTTGTGTACCGCTTCGGTACGCAGGTTACATGTGGTTGACTACGGGAATTTGGCCTATGCCTTGGGTTTGCCAGATCTTATCGGTTGTCTTTCAGAGGTTTTTCAGAAAAATCGAGAGGATCTAACCCTGTGGTAGGCCTATTTTGAGCCCCACTTTGGCCTAGTCCTGCCTGAACTGTCAACTTTTATTTGCCGGCTCGCATTAGGTGCTTCTGGACTTAAATTTTGTGCCGGAGTGCCGAAGAGTTCTACACGGACCGCATATCAGAAAAGGAGATTTTGTGGATTCCCAGGTACCAGCACCAAGAACCCCTCTTGTTCTTCCTGTCTCTTTCAAGAAGAGTTATGCTCGTGAAGAGTCTAAGGGCGTTCTTCGTAACATTAGTATCTCCGGTGCTTTTTTAGAGTTCCGCGATCATAACCTCCGAAAGAATGACAAAGTTCGACTCACATTCGAAGTCAGTGGCCGAGTTCGAAAGATCAATGCTCTCATTGTCTGGACCAACCCTGCCGGTTGCGGAATTAAGTTTCAGCCCGCAAACAATCGAGACGTTCAAATTGTAGATGATCTAATTTACTTTGTTGAATCGAGTCGCTCGGACAAGAAGACCGTCCTGGATAAGATCTTTAAGCGCGTCGCTTAATGCTCAAAACAAGATCAGAAAATAAAAAAGGTGGTTTGAAGACCACCTTTTTGTTTTTCTCTTAAGAGGCTCCTTTCAAAGAACCTCGTTTTGTTTACCCTACGTGAGTTTCTCCAAGGGCTTGTTCCATTTCTTTTTGTCGGCGCTTACGTCTGACAATTGCAAGCACGGCCCCGCCAATGACGGCCGCAGCGACGGCTCCCATGACAAGCGTCTGATCTTCTTCTGATGTCGCTCCACCATCATCAACTTGAGCTTGTTGAGGCGGAGGTGCCGTTTCCATGGGCGGTGGCGGTGGTGGCGGGATATCGGCTGGCGGAGGTGGTGGCATTCCCGCATCGGCCTGCATATCCGGCGGTGGAGGCAGATCGGGCGGAGGAGGAGGTGCCATTTGTGCTTCGGGCATAGGTGGAACTTCAGGCATTGGAGGAGGCGGTGGAGCCGCGCCTCCGTCTGCGCCCGGATTTGCGTTAGCAGCTACATCCGTTTTTCCACCGGAACCCGCAGGAGCCGCAGCTGCCATATCCCAGTATCGCAGCTCGGTGCCCTCAGGAATCTCTTGCTTGGAATCGACGGAGTTGGAAGCCCAAACTTCTTTCCAAGCTTCGGGATAACCCAAAAGCTTTTGAGAAACTTGGCGAATGTTGTCTCCGGATTGCGCGACATAAGTCTGGGGCGCGACTCCTTTTTCTTCGAAGAACGTCAGAATCTTCTCGGAATCATCAGGTCGACTCACGGAAGAGTAGTAAACTTTGTCTCCAGGTTTCACGTCACGGTTGTTGTAGGTCGGATTGATTTTCTTTAGCTCACGCGTGCGATCATCGCCATAGATTGTTTGGCTGATAGAATCGAGACTTTCACCAGGTCGCGCAAAGTAGATTCCGTTGACCCATTTTGATCCCACTTTCCAAGGGGTCGACGCAACTTTTTGAAGCGCGCGTGGAGCGGGTTTCGGTTGATCTAGATCGGTTGTTGCTTCGATTGTTGCTTGCTCAGGAGCAGGAGCCGGAGCGGGCTCTTGAATCGTAGTTGCAGGAGGTGCGATTTCTTGAGCGCCGGCCGTATCGGGAGCCGCTGCGAGGTCCGCTGAAGCCGTCGACTCTGCCGCTACGGGAGGCGCTGGCTCAGGTTCTCCAGCCGCCATTGGATCTGGAACAGGTTCTCCAGAAGCTTGGAGATCAGCACCCACTTCACCACCAAAAGAATCAATTGTTAATTGATCTTCCGTCGCTGTGGCTGCCGCCTCAGGAGCGGCGGCATCGGGGGCTGCCGTTGTGTCTGCCATCTGTTCCCCATCAAGGGCTTCGTCAACAGGTGCACCTTCGCCACCTTCGGCGAGGGCTGCCATCTCGTCGGAGGCTCCGTCCTCGGCGACCACTTCTTCCTCACCTTTTGAGTCGCCGGAAGTACAGGCGGGAAGGGTGCTAAGCAAACTCAGAGTTGCGATGGCGAGTACAAATTTTCGAATCATGCAATCTTCCTTGATGCGGTTTAACGTAGAACTTCTGTTCCACTTGATTATTGGAGCATGGATCCAGACGTGATGCAAAACGGTTCAAGACTGTGGGCTAGTCGAATTTAAAAGAATCACCGATCTTAACGCTGTGCGTCTTAAACCAACCTTGAGGGACTTCCAGGGCATACTGAGCGGGCTTGCGACTGGGGTAGGTGGGAAATTGCGTCTGCACGGCGGATGAGGCCTTCATATCGAGAGTTTCAAAAAGTCGCCGATGCTTATCGAAGTAGCCAATCGTCAGGTCCACGTAGGTATTCTTCATCCAAAACGATCGGTAGGCTTCGTTCGGAAAAATAAAGAGCATTCCGGTTCCACCCGCCAGGGATTCACGGAACATCAAACCTCTTTCAAGCTGAGCGGGTGTTTCCGCAACCTCGACCGTGAGCTTTTGAGATCCCAGCGAAATTTTTCGTTTCTTGAATGTAACGCTCGCAGCTTCATTGGCCCGGGCGAGAGGACTCAGGGCCAGAAATCCAATCATCCAGCATTTGATAAGCCAAGCCATATCGAATCCCTTTCGTCGAGACATGGAACCCCCCCGCTTTGAGTCGCCCGAGAAGCTCCTCGAGTATGAGGGTTCCAGCAAAAATGATATCCGCCCGAGCTCCAAGATTATAGCGATTTCTTTTTTCTTCGACGGAAGTTTGTCGAAAGTTTTGAATCCAATTTTTCAGCGTCGGCTCTGGAAGATAGTAGTTTTCAATTTTTTCAGCATCGAACTCTCCTAGAATCGCCGCTACCAAAGCCGTAGGCGTTCCCGCCACGGCCAAAATTTTTTCAGGCTTGAGGTTCTGAATATGAGTCCAGACGGTTTCTGTCTCGGCCTTGATAAACTGTCGTAGTTTGGATTCGTCCTCAGCGCGAACGGGCTGCTGAGAGACAAATCTTTCCGTTAACTTTACCGCTCCATAGGGAAGGCTCAGGCTCATTTCCAGGCGCTCGGGAGTTCCAACGATGTACTCCGTCGAGCCCCCACCAATATCAATCAAAAGAGCCTTTTTCTTTTCGCGCGCATCAAGGGCCCCGCGAAAGCTCATTTGAGCTTCTTGTTCCCCGCTGAGGGTTGTCAGGGGAATTTTCAGTTCGTGGCAAATTTGAAGGAAGTCTTCAGCGTTTTCGGCCTCGCGGGCCGCAGCCGTGGCGACTGCTTGCACTCGATCAACTTGAAATTCTTGAAGCGTCTTTTGAAACTGAGTCAGGCACTCGCGGGCGCGCTTGAGGGCGTCGGGGTGCAGCCGCCCTGTTTTTTGCAGCTCTTGTCCAAGTCTCACGATAACAGATTCATCATGCAGGACTCGAAACTCGCGCGACTTTGAAACTTCCGCGATCAAACACAGAAACGAGTTCGTTCCCAGATCTAGGGCAGCGATCTTCATTTAAGGGCCTTTCAGTTTTTCCATCAAAATTCGATTTACGGCTTCGGGATTTGCCTGACCTTTTGTGGCCTTCATGATCGCCCCAACAAGGTATCCGAGGATCTTGGTTTTCCCCGCTTTAAAGTCTTGAACCTGACTGGGGTTTGCGGCCAGGATTTGCGTCACAATTTTTTCAAGCTCGGAATCATCGGTAATTTGCGTAAGCCCCTTTTCCTGAATGATCGCTTGAGCCTCTTGACCTGTGGTCCACATCTCGGCGAAGACGGACTTTCCGATCTTTCCAGAAATGACTTGTCGATCAATTAACTGAATCAATCGCCCTAAGTTCGCGGGCGAAATGGGGGACTGTGAGAGTTTCATATTCTTCTGATTCAGCTCGCGAATCATTTCAGTCATGATCCAGTTTGAGCTCGCCTTAGGATTTCCGCTCACTTTCGCCGTTTCTTCGTAGAAGTCCGCAAGATCTCTTTCGGCCGTGAGCACATTGGCATCATACTCGGGCAGCGCGTGGTCCCGCATAAACCTGCGCGCTCGCTCGAGCGGTAGCTCTGGAAGGCTTTGTCGAAGTTTTTCTATATGCTCATCGGTGACATGAACGGGCAGCAAGTCAGGATCGGGAAAGTAGCGATAATCTTGAGCATCTTCTTTGGCACGCATCGAGTAGGTGCGGTTCTTGTCGGGATCATACAGTCGGGTTTCTTGAATGATTTTTTCGCCTGATTCAAGAGCCTCGATTTGTCTTTCGACTTCAAATTCAACCGCTTTTTCAATAAATCGAAATGAATTCAAATTTTTGAGTTCGACTTTCGTTCCAAGCGTTTTGGATCCGGCTGGCCGAACGCTGACATTGACGTCACATCGTAACGAGCCCTCTTCTAAATTTCCGTCGCACACTTCTAAGTAGCGAACGATTTGCCGAAGGGTTCGTGCGTACTCGGCGGCCTCACGGGCCGACGAGATTTCAGGTTCCGAAACGATTTCAAGAAGTGGGATTCCAGCGCGGTTCAGATTAATTAGCGTGTAGTCGCCATGATGGGTGGACTTGCCGGCGTCTTCTTCCATGTGAGCCCGGGTGATGGAAATCTTTTTTTCTTGCCCTTCGATCTTGATGATCACATGACCCTTTTCACAAATCGGCAAATCATACTGCGAAATCTGATAGCCCTTGGGCATATCGGGATAAAAATAATTTTTTCGCGCAAAGACCGAGCGCTTTCGAATCTGACAATTTAAAGCCAAGCCCACTTTGATCGAAAAATCGATGGCCCTCTTGTTGACCACTGGCAAGGCCCCCGGCATTCCCAAGGTGACAGGCGAGGTGTTTTCGTTGTCGCCCGCCTCGAAATTTGTGGCCTCTGGAGAAAACATTTTCGAGTCTGTTTTAAGCTGAACGTGTGTCTCAATGCCAATCACGGTCTCGTAGGCTCTAGACGACATGGGGTTTTTCTCCCTTCGCCAGACTTGCTTTTTCAAGGGCCCAGGCGATGTTGAGCATTTTCTGCTCTTCAAAAGCTGGAGCCGTCAGTTGAATTCCGATCGGAAGTCTTTCTTGGGAAAGCGCAAACGGCACACTCAGGCCCGGAAGCCCTGCAAGATTCGTCGAAGTTGTAAAGATATCGTTCAAATACATTTCAAGGGGATCTTGAATTCGAGACCCCAAGCGAAAAGCGGGTGTTGCACTTACGGGACTTAAGATCACGTCGCACTCTTGAAAGGCCTCGCTGTACTGATTTTTTATGAGTCGCCGCACTTGGCAGGCCTTGTTGTAGTAGGCCTCGTAGTATCCGCTGGAAAGGCAATAAGTTCCCAACATGATTCGTCGCTGAACTTCAGGCCCAAAGCCCTCACCTCGAGTCGTCGCGTAGAAATCCTCAAGACTTTGTGTCGCCTCTTTTGAGTTTGAACGAAAACCGTATCGAACGCCATCGTAGCGGGCCAAGTTCGAAGACGCTTCACTTGTCGCCACCAGATAGTAAACCGGAATGCTATATTCCAAAAGCGGCAAGGACACAGGCACCACCGTGGCGCCCGCATTCTTCAACGCCTTCTCGGCTTCGGAAAGTGCTTTTTCAACGTCAGGGTGTAGCCCCGGCCCAAGAGCCTCTTTCAGCACTCCCACTCGCTGGCCTCGGATATCCGAGCGCAGGCCTTTCGAAAACTCAGGAACACTTCGTTGGGATGTCGTCGCATCATGCTCGTCATGGCCACAGATCAGTTCTAAAAGTAACGCGGCCTCTTGAACACTGTTGGCAAGGGGCCCCGCCTGATCCAAAGACGAAGCGTAGGCAATAATCCCGTAGCGACTGACGCGGCCATAGGTCGGCTTCACTCCGACAACCCCGCAAAAACTTGCAGGCTGGCGAATCGAGCCGCCCGTGTCGGTTCCAATCGTTGCCACAGCTAAGCGAGCCGCCTGTGCGGCAGCGGAACCCCCGGAGGATCCCCCTGGCACGTACTCGGGATTCCAAGGATTTCGCGTGGGACCGAAATAGGAGGTCTCGTTTGAGGAGCCCATCGCAAACTCATCTTGATTCAGTTTACCCAACAGGATTGCTCCTTCCTTCTTAAGTCTTGACACAACCGTTGCATCATACGGAGGAATGAAATTTTCTAAGATCTTTGAGCCCGCTGTCGTTCGAAGATCTCGGGTGCAGAGCATGTCCTTAATGCCGATCGGAACACCTGCCAGACGACCCACTTTTTCGCCCTTCGCAATTCTTTGATCAAGGGCTCGAGCCTGTTCGAGCGCCTGGGGGTTAACCGTAATGTAGGAGTTTAGCTTCGGATCAAGACTCGAGATTCTCTTTAGAAACTCGGACGTCACCTTTTCGGCCGAGGTCGCGCCGGTCTGAACAGCCTGAGAGATTTCAAAAAGTGAAGCTTGGGCCGCGTCCATCGTGACTCCCACTTAACCTACGACCGGCGGAACTTTAAAAAGTTTCCCTTGTCGCGAGGGTGCGTTTTGAACCATCTCATCCGAACTGAACTCCTTTTGCACAACATCGTCTCGCCAAAAGTTTTCGATCTGCGTCGGGGTAACAAGGGGCTCAACACCGTCCGTGGGCAATTGAGAGATTTTTTGAAAGTCGTCGAGAATCTTCGTAATCTGCTCGGAAAACTGGAGAGCTTGCTCGTCAGTAAATTGTAAACGAGCTAGTTTTGCGATGTGATGAATCGCCTTAAGATCGACCATGGAGCGCCTCCCCTGGCGTAAAATTAGTTCGCTTCGATTCCTTCGAGTTTCGACCTTTTCACAATCTACTTGGATCAGGCCTTGCGCGCAAGAAAACCGACCCTTCAAGCACTTGACCCTTCGCAGTACCATCCGTAGCATGTCCCCCTATGAAGGCCCGCTACGAAGAGCTTAAAAAGCTGATCGAATACCACAATAAGCTTTATCACTCTCATGATCGGCCCGAGATTTCGGACTACGAGTATGATCAGCTTTTCCAAGAGCTTCTCGAGCTGGAGCGCAAGAACCCCGACTGGGTCGAGGCTGATTCCCCGTCTCAACGGGTTGGGGGAGAAGTTCTCGAGGCTTTCAAAAAGATGGCCCACCGAACGCCGATGCTGTCGCTTGCCAATAGTTATGATCCTGGCGACATCCTGGCTTTCGATGAGCGAGTCAAAAAATTTCTCAAGACCACTTCTGATGTCGAATATTTTTGTGAACCCAAGTTCGATGGCTTAGCCCTTGAGCTCATCTACGAGAACGGAGTTTTTAAGCAGGCGATCACACGCGGGGATGGCGTTGTCGGTGAAGACGTCACTCACAATATTCGAACAATTCAATCTGTTCCATTGAAGCTCAAAACGAAGACCCCCCCGGCCCTGTTAGAAGTTCGGGGAGAGGTTCTGATTTTCAAGGAAGATTTTTTGAAGATGAACGAGCAGCAGCAGGAAAATGGTGAAGACACCTTTGCCAACCCTCGCAACGCCGCCGCAGGAACTGTTCGCCAGCTTGATTCGACGATCGCGGCCTCGCGCCCTCTGCGCTTTTTCGCTTATGGCCTAGGCGTCGTTGAGGGAAATTTGAGCTTTCAGAAACAGAGTGAGATCGAAGGCTACTTTGCGTCCGTAGGGCTTCCTGTTGCCCGTCAACATGTCGAAGTTTGCTCATCTGTTCACGAGGCGGTGAAGTTTTATTCTCGAATCGAAAAGGTGCGGCCGAAACTGGAGTTCGACATCGATGGCATCGTGATCAAGGTCAATTCCTTGCGATTGCAAGACGACCTTGGCCTCGTCGCGCGCTCCCCACGCTGGGCCACGGCCGCGAAGTTTAAGCCCGAGCAAGCCCAAACTCAGGTGGAAGACATCCAGGTGCAAGTGGGCCGCACGGGCGCGCTCACCCCGGTCGCAATTATGACACCCGTCAAAGTCGGTGGCGTCACGGTGACAAATGCCACTCTACATAATCAAGACGAAATCGATCGTAAGGATGTGCGCATTGGCGACACGGTTCTTGTTCAACGTGCGGGGGATGTGATTCCAGAAGTTGTTCAAGTTCTTCTTGATAAGCGTCCCGCGAAGTCTCGCCCCTTCAAGCTTCCAACAGAATGTCCTTGCTGCGGCGAAGCCGTCGTGAAGCCCGAAGGGGAGGTCATCAGTCGCTGCGTAAATCCTCTTTGCCCGGCGATCCTGAAAGAGTCTCTAAAGCATTTCGTCAGTCGACGGGCGATGAATGTGGAAAAAGTAGGGGATCGCCTGATTGAGACTCTTGTTGATGAAGGCTTGGTAAAAACTTACTCCGATCTGTACCGCCTGAAGAAAGCGGCGTTGCTGAATCTCGAGCGCATGGGGGATAAGTCGGTTGATAACATTTTAAAAAGTGTCGAAACCAGCAAATCCTCAACCCTCGCACGCTTTATTTATGCTTTTGGAATTCGCTTTGTGGGAGAGCAAACGGCAAAGTGCTTGGCTGATCATTTTGTAAGTTTGGAAAGTTTTTTGACTGCGCAAGCTGAAGATCTTTTGAAGATCCCCGAAATCGGCCCCAAAGTGGCCGAGGCCATTCGTAAATGGCTTGAAAATCCTAAGATGCAAAAGGAGGCGCGGGCCCTCGTGGATCTAGGTGTCACCTTCGCAAAATCATCTCGAAGTCTATCAGGGCCCCTGAGTGGTTTCAGTTTTGTGATTACGGGGACCTTGCCCGTGAAGCGCTCCGAAGCGCAGGAGCTGATAGAAAAAAACGGAGGCAAAATTTTGTCCTCCGTTTCTTCGAAATTAGATTATCTTGTTGCCGGCGATGATCCGGGTAGCAAAATAGAAAAAGCCACCCAGCTGAGAGTAAAAATCATCAACTGGGATGATCTGATTAAAATGACATCCGCTAAAAGCTAGATGTGGTCGATCACGATGTCGCGATCCATGACGGTCTTGCGACCCTCTTGTTTTGCTTGCTCGATACCTTTCATGCAAAGTCTTTCAATGGCTTTGCTCAAAACTTCGATCGTCGCTGCAGACGTGTTCATTCCGCCTTGATCTTTGATCAACTTTTTTACCTTGCTGGTAACAACCAAAACATCGGCCATGGATAAATCCTCCGTAAAAACCAATTGGTTCAACAACCAAAAGTTTCGCGAGTCGTAATCGGTTTGACAATGTTAGGAAGCGTCGGTGTCGCGCTGCGGCTTCAAATTTCTATCAAATTTCAAGAGTTGCGCGCGTCGGCCCCCCTCGGAAGGACTAATCCAAACGTAATTTCGTTGTTCGACAGGAATTTTATACTCCACGTCTTTAAAGGCAGGGGACCAAGTTCCAGAATTCAAATGTTCAACCGCGCCGATAATTTCGTGACGAGGCACATGTGTGTGGCCATACACAACTCGTTTTACCTTCGTGATCAAGGCCGTGATCGCGAGAATTCGATCGTCGGGCTCTTTATATGATGAAACCAGAGACGTGATCGATCGAGAATAGAAAAGAAAAAAGGGAAGAAACAAAGCAAAAGGGACAAAGCTCCAGAAAAGTGAAATTCCAAACGTCGCCTTCAAAAAAGTAAAAATATAAAAAATGACGACGGCCGACATCATGATGATGAAAGCCCGATCCAACCAGAGCTCTCGCGCAATCAAGAATGGGTTCGACGACGCCGGCGGCGCTAAAAGCTCTTTCATCTCACGAATCATTCGAGGCTCTGCATTTGCTTTCATTGCAATTTCATCGATTCGATTTTCAATCGTGAAGGCATTCTTGGTCGGGTACGCCAGTCGATCTTTAAATGTTCTCCATAAAGTTGCGACCGAACCGCCGAACCAGGTGACGACAAGAAGGGGCTGGGCGCGCACCATGTAGCGAATGAAGATCACAACATAGTCCTTCAAAGACATAATGTAGTTGCCTTCAGTATGCGGATTGAAAAAGGCGAGGCCATTCATAATGTAACGACAGGCAATGTTTCCAAAGGGAAGCTTCAAATAGATGTGATTATAGCCCTTTACAAAGGGACTTACGGGATCCTCACACAGACAGTAGGGGTCATACTGATTTCCATGCTCAATCAAAGTGTCTTGGTTGCTGATAAAGAACCACTCGACGAAGCGGACTCGTTGCTGTTCAGCCTGGGTAAGCCGAAGCTGTCTGCGAATTTCTTCTTGGGCCTGAGGAAAATGCAGCTCAAGGTCATGGTTCCCCATTACAAAAACGACGCGATGGCCTTTTCGAATAAAGTTCGAAAGGGCTAGGACGAATTCCTGATGGTCACTTAAAATTTTTCGAATTTTGAAGGTCGACTTTTCTTCCCGGGGCTCAAGCCCGCGTTTTTTTTCCCAGTAAGACACGCGATAGACCGGGGACTCGGGCAGTTGGGTCACGCTATCGAAATCGAAAATATCGCCGTTCAGAATCAGCTCGACGGGCTGTCCCTGCGCCTTTTCTTGAATGTGCTCGAAGAATTCAGCAAGCGCATCGTCGAAAAAGAATTGGCGCGTTTTATACTTCTTCCACAGCGGAAACTTGGGATGAACGGGCTCTTCCTCTGTTAAATGAAGATCGCTGATGACAGCTGTAAAGCTTGCGGTTTTAAAAAGGTCCGACATTGCCTTCTAGTCTAGAAGAGCCTATTGTGATTTTCCAGATGAAAATGATGGCTCCCTTTTTAATCGTCGGAATGGGAAAAAGCGGTCAGGCCGCTCTTCGACTCTTGGGGCTTCTTGGGGTTCCCAGAAGCGCGTGCAGCACTTTTGATGCGAAGCCGGGGCTTGCTGACTTGTCAAAACCCGAGCAAGCTTTGGCTTTAAAGCCGAAGACTCTTGTTGTTTCACCAGGCTTCGATCTGAAAACGCACTGGCTTCAAACTTTACTAAAAACTGGTGCCGAACTCACAAGCGAACTGGACTTGGCCTGCCAACAGCTCACGAGCGAAAAAGTGATCGGGGTCACCGGCTCCATGGGGAAAAGCACGACCACCTCATTGTTGGCGGTTGCGGCTCGAGCTTTTGATGCAAATTCCTTCGCCGGGGGAAATCTCGGCTTTCCACTTGCCGACTACGTCAGCGATGTTCTTGAAAAGACGCGTGGGCGCGCCACTTGGATTGTCTTGGAGCTTTCAAGTTACCAGCTCGAAAACTGTCGCCACCTTAAGACTCACGTGAGCGTGCTGACGGCCCTTTCACAAAATCATCTTGAGCGCTATGCAGGGCTTGAGGATTACTACGGAACGAAGTGGACTCTTTTGGCGCGAACTCAGGGTTCGTTTTATTTAAATTTTGAAAACTCCGAAGTGGTCCGCTGGTGTCAGGCCAAGTTGACTCCCAAATGCATTCCGGTCACTCCCAATGATTCTTTGCTTGTAAGCCTTCGTCTTTCCGAGTCTCAATTGATTGGCCGTCACAACCAGCAGAATCTTGCGATCGCAGCCCGAATCGCTCTGGATCTGAAGTGGCCCCCTCAGGCCCTTCAGGCCTTGAAAGATTACCGGGGCCTTGAGCACCGCCTTGAGTTTGTTTCGAAGAAGAACCAACTCTTGTTTATCAATGATAGCAAGGCCACGACGGTCCAAAGCGTACTTGCGGCTGTGGACTCGTGCCTTGATCTTGTTGGGCCCACAAGGTTCCTGATTCTTTTGGCCGGGGGCCGAGACAAGGGCTTGCCTTGGGAGGACCTTGGCACTCTTCGAACTAACAGCTCAGTAAAAGTTCTTTTCTTCGGCGAATGCGGCGGGCTCGCCCAACAGAAATCCAAACTTGAGGGTCCTCATTTTCCAAGTCTTAAAAAAGCTCTTGAGGCCGCACAAACTCAAGCGGGCCCCGGCGACGTCGTGCTTTTAAGTCCCGGCGGATCAAGTCACGACGAGTTTCAGAACTTCGAGCAGCGTGGTGATTTTTTTAAGTCTTGGGTGAAGTCCCTTGAAGGCTTGTGAGTCTTGGACTCTCTAGTACATTTGAATCAAGCTTAAGATTCCGACCTGGGTCGGCATGTAGTGCACGCGAACATCTTTTTGCCCAGCACTTTGAATCGCATATTCGACGACGTGGTCTTCGGGATCAATGACAACGAATCCGCCGCCAGCAGGCCCCGTATTTCCCTCAACAGCTTCGCCTTCCGAGTCAAAGTAAAGTATCTGCGCCTGACGAGAGCCAAGAGCCGTAACTCGAAACGGCGCCTGCGCCCCAATTCCCAAGACAACTTTAGCTTTTACAGCCTGCCGAAGCTTGGCCTTTGCCAAGAGATTCTCAAGCCAATCCTTGTGAATAAGCGGAAAATTGTAAAGCTCATCGTCGGGATTTAAAGCGTACTGCGCGGTCAGATAGCTTCGATTGAGCGGGTTTACAATCGCAAACGCGGCTTCTTTCGTATCTTGGACCGTGAGATCAATGTGCCCTTCGGTCGCAACCACGTCTTCTTCAAAATTCTGAAGAGTCACCACCGCACCTTGAGACACCTTCGACACAAGATCATAAATTGACAGCCGAACTTCCTTTCGTCGAGCTGTGCCTTCAATGTCGGCGACAGACAAGGCCCCCTCTCGAACCGAGGCATTCTGGAATCCAAGCATTTGACCCGCATGTTCCGCGCGTAGCGAGTAATCGCCCTCAGGAACTCCCATAAACGTGAACAGCCCGTGAGAGGCCGTCACCTTTTGATTTGGATCCGGAATGTAGAGCTCGTTTAAATAAAGCGGGCGAAGATCCTGACGACCCTCAAGGGCCACTTCAGCCCCTGCGACCGAGCGGCCTTCTTTTCTAACCCGTCCCCAAATTCCGCTGGATCCCGCATCTGCCAAGGGTCCATAGCCAAGGTCCTTTGCGATCTCTTGTGCGGCCCGGTAAGTTTTTGTTTGTGGAAGAAAGACCCCGCGACTGGGAGTGGCCGCGTTTCCGACGACTCGCACAGGATAGTAGCCAGGTGCGCTTAAGTGTGTGACCAGCGTCGAGGACTGATCTTCATTGCCCTCAACGGCATTTTCCACGCTGACATCCGCAAGTGGCCTGGGGGCCTCTTCACTGAGCTCAAAATAATCAAACGCTTTCGGAGAGGTATCAGCGATCTTCTGCGGAAGTGGTTTTCGATTGGGCGCGGGAAGAGTCGTGGGCGCTTGAGGATTTTCGCGTGCTGTCTGAACCTCGCGACCCATCGCCAGAAGATCTTGGTAACGTGAGATCCTCAGGGCTGGGCCTACTTTCGACGATTGTTTTTGGTCTTTCAAATTTTCTAAAGCTAAACAGCCTTGTCCCAAAATTTCGGCGGTACCCCCGCGAAGTCTCGCGCACAAGTGGCCTTCAAACGATTTCAGCTTAATGGTGTAGGTCCCATTTTCAATATCGACATCACCGTACTCTTCTGTTTGCCCTTTATGCTCACGATGAATCTCAATCCGCGTCTCATCAGTCAAAGCTAAGCCCTGACGAAGCTCAATCGGGCCCTGAAGAGTCACGTTCAAAGCGTTGTGAATAGTCGCAAGATCCTTTGAGTAGTCAACCAAGCGAAACGCCTGAGTCGTCTTCAACTCAGGTTTTTTTGCAGGGCTGGTATTCAAATAAGTTGCGGCGGTGGAGTTTTCGCGTGGTCGTTTTTCTTGAAGGCCTAGAAGATCTTCTTCGGCGGCAAGAACGGGGGACTCTAAATCAATCTCGAAGCGCAGACTTTGCGAGACGGAAATAAACGTCCGCGATGAAACCTTCGACGGCCAAAAGGTTCCCAGAAGAAGGCCCGAAAAATAGATCAAGATCAGCTCGCGCATGCAACTCCGCGAAAAAAGGACCTGAGTACTCAAGCTTTATCGTATTTAGAAAGCGCGAAAGTCGTCAATGACGTTGCGACTCTTAAGACTTTCGTTAAGGACCTCTTCAAGTCGGGAGGCCGTCTTGCGAGCAAGCTCATGGTTCTCGCCGATGATTTGGTAGGTTCTGGGATCGACCTTGGCCTCTTGGAAAACCTCGACTTTGATATTGTAGGGTCGTCGGTCGCCCAAAATAGAAATAAGCGTGTAGTAACGCACCTTTGCCTTTTCAAGACCTTCGTCCATCCGGCCCCGGCGGTCATGAAACTTCGACACGATTTCTCGGCCGTCAAGGCTCACCGATCGAGGCTCACCTAAAACAACCACCGCAGCTTTGCGAATATCCGTGAGCGCTGCGGGAGAGCCCTTAATGAAGGTTCCCGTCTGACAGCCAGAGAGAGATAGAAGAAGAGCCAAGAAACTTAAGTGCTTAGGCATTACTTCTTTCCTGATTTGTTCCAGTCATCCAAGAACACTTTAAGGCCTTTTTCGGTCAAAGGGTGGTGAGTCATCTGCTGCATAACTTTGTACGGAACTGTCACGATGTCCGCACCCATGAGCGCCGCTTTTTCAATATGCAGGGGGCTTCTCACGCTCGCCACCAGAACCTCTGTGGGGAAATCGTACTGGCGATAAATGTGAACGATCTCTTCAACCATCGCAAGGCCGTCCACACCGATATCATCCAAGCGGCCGACAAAAGGTGAAACCATCGTTCCGCCCGCTTTCGCCACGAGCAGAGCCTGAAGTGGATTAAAAACGAGAGTTACATTCGTCTTGATCCCTTCGGCCGCTAATTTTTTAACGGCAATCAATCCTTCTTCAATCATGGGTATCTTCACAACCACGTTCGATGCAATTTTCGCGAGCTCAACGCCTTCGCGATACATTTCTTCTGCTTGAGTCGAAATCACTTCCGCCGAAACCGGGCCTTGCGTCTCGCGGCAGATGTCGGCGATGACTTCGCGAAAGGGACGCCCGCTCTTCGCCACGAGGGTCGGATTTGTGGTCACGCCATCGACCCACCCTTTACGATTGGCCTCGCGAATTTCCTGAATGTCGGCACTGTCGATAAAAAATTTCATAGAATTTCCCTTCTAGCTCACACGTTAATCAACCCTTCGCCTTGAGTCAAAAACTCCGCAGAGTCCTGGGCTGGATTCTGCTGGGCGAGAGCTTGAAGCGTTTGCTGTTTCACGCGGTGTTCCCAGTACGGGGCGCACTCGGATGCCATTTTAAGAATGAAGCTATCTAAAAGAAGCCTGGGGTGTGGCAAAGGTAACACGGGATCTACGCGCAGCTCACCTTCCACCATGAGAACCTCGCCCCCGAGAGCTGCGACTTGATCTCGCATTTCGACCAAGTCTTGTTCTTTGGAAAACTCAACGGCGAGAACGACTTCAATTCTCCAAACACGATCTCGAGATGAAAAGCGTTTATAAACGCTCGAGGCCATCAAGGGACGAAAAGTTTTTCTTATCTCAAAGACCTGATGATGAAGCGCCTGCGCGCCTTGCGCCACTTCGACATTCAAGTAAAGGAGCGCTTGAGGGTTCATTTTTTCAACAGGTCCTTCATTTCGAAATAGCCCGATTTATACTTATAAATCTCTGTGGCCGCCCAAAGAGCGCCCTTCGCAAAGACACGTCGGTTCAGAGCAAAGTGTTCAACGGAAATCATCTCTTCATCGGAATAGGCTTGGACCTTGTGGATGCCATAGACACCGCCCGCCCGAATTGAAAGGGGCGCGGGAAGATTTCTTTTTCCCAGAACGTCAGCCAACTTATCCTGTAAAAAAATTGCGGTGCCACTTGGACGATCTTTTTTGTGACGATGATGTGTCTCTTCTATTTGGAAGTCGAAGTCTGAGTAACCCTCATAGACTTCTAACATTCTTGCGACAAGAGCCACTCCAACACTCATGTTGGGGGCCCAGAAGACCGACGTCTTCTTCGCGAGCTTTTTGAGCTTTGCAAGTTGCTCAGGCGTTAAACCTGTCGTCCCCGATACAAGGGGGGCGGGATTCTTTGCAAGGTAATCAAGAAACTGATCGAGCACCTGTGGCTTTGAAAAGTCGATCCAGACGTCCGGAGCTGGCGCTTCTTTCTTCTTCAAAAACGCGTCGAAATTTTTCGAACTCAGCTCGTAGAGGATCTTATAGCCAGCATTTTCGCAAACCACTTTTGTTTCTTGGCCCATGCGTCCTGAAGATCCTAGAATTCCAGCTGTGATTGTTTTACTCGATTTCACTTTAAAAGCCCTTTCTTCCTTAGCTCGGCTTTGAGCTTTTCCTCGGTTGCAGTTTGGGCCTCGAGCAAGGGAAGCCGAAGACCCGCTCCTTTAAGAAGGCCCATCAATTGAAGCGCCTTCTTCACGGGGATGGGATTGGCTTCAATGTACAGCGAGTCGATCAGATTTTTAAATTCATCTTGTAGGGCTTGAGCTGCTTGATCGTTTTTCTTCCCTGATAATTCTGTCACCTTTAAGAAAAGATCCGGAACTACATGAGAGCCCACGGAAATGATCCCATGCCCCCCCTCCTTTAAAAAGGCTGCATAGGTCCCGTCATCGCCGGAAAGGAGCTGAAATCCCGGCCGAGTTTTCGCCTTGAGCGCGCGCGCGATCTCCATATCTCCGGTGGCATCCTTAATTCCGATGATATGCGGGACATGGGAAAGTTCCACAGCCGTTTCTACACTTAAGGACGTAATCGTTCGGCCCGGCACATTGTAAAGCAAAATGGGCGCGCCGGCTTCGTCGGCGACTTTTTTGAAATGTTGAAAAAGCCCTCTTTGAGGAGGCTTGTTGTAGTAGGGTACCACCACAAGAGCGGCGTCGGCCTTCCAATCGACCGCTTTTTGAGTCATTTCGATCGTTTTTCGCGTACAGTTGGAGCCCGTGCCTAGAATCAATTTTGTTTCAGGGCGAGACCAGCCGCGAACCGACTGCCAGATCTCTTTGACTTCCGAAATTTCAAGCGTGGGGCTTTCCGCAGTTGTTCCGTTAATCACAAAACCCTGAACGCCAGCCTGAAGCTGCTGTTTCACGAGGGTTTCAAGGGATTTGAAATCCACTCGAAAGTTTTTATCGAAAGGGGTCACAAGGGCTGTGTAGACGCCCGAAAAATTAGGGTTCATTCTGACTTCCTCGCCATTCTCCGAGTTTATGAACAGGCCCGGTCATAATCCAGCTCGAATCCCTTTTTTTAAGAAGAAGCTTGCCGCCAGGCATTTGAATTTCAAAATTGAGTTGCGCAGGGTGGCTTGTGTGCCGGGCTAGTGCGGCCGCAAAAGCACCCGTGCCGCATGCCTGGGTGTAATCCTCGACCCCGCGTTCATAAGTCACAGCCTGAATCTCACCCACCTGCAAGCCCGCGTCTTGAATCCAGGTCACGTTGGCACCACGAGGGCCCAGATCAGAATGGAACCTGAGGGCTCGCGAGACCTCAAGACTTCGCTGACCCTTGTCTTTTACAACAACGTGGGGGACGCCCGTGTCACACCAGAAAACTTCGAAGGCCTGTCCCTGATAAGAAAGCTTCTGCGCGGGATTAAAAATCTGAGGCGTTGGCATCTGCACCCAAGAGTGATGGTCCTCTTGCCATGTCACAACAAGGCCCGCGGTCGTGTGGTGCTCGGCCTTTTGAATCCCAAAAAGCTTATTCACATAGTGTTGTGCACATCGAGCCGCATTCCCGCAAAACTCCGCTAACGACCCATCACGATTAAAAAAGGCCCATTCAAAATGACCCGACCCTGACCCTTTCGTCAGAAGCGCTAGGTACCCATCGACCGCATTCTCATCGCACAGCTTGCGCGACAAGTCTTGTGACGGAGGTCTTGCCTTTTCATCCAGAATTTCGAGCAAGAAGGTGTTTCCGGCTCCCGAGATTTTCCAGGGTTTCATACTTGCCTAACTTAAGGGGTTTTCGGCGCGCCGTTTTCGCCCTTTTTGAGGGGGGGAAGTGGCTTTCCCTTCACCCCGCAACCAAAACTCCAGAACAAACTCAGAGCGACCAGCGCTTGCAATCCGAATTTCACAGCAAACTCCAAAAAAATAAGGAAGGTCATCGACCTTCCTTACCTTATAACAGTTTCTAAAAACTTTTGACCGTTTTTCTTAGTTCTTCTTGTAAGACTTCAAAGCGATTGTCACTTCGCCGAATTGGCTAGGTTGAATCACTTTCAGCATTCCGCCGATAGAAACCTTCTCAGGGTTGATCCAAGCCTGAGTGATGTCGCCGCTCTTTTTGTCTTTGATTTTGACAAAAATGCACTCGAAGTTTCCAGCAGGAACGGTGATCTTCGACTCCGTTGCTTCAAGAATTTCTTGCTCGCCTGGCTCTGGAACTTTTTCTTCCTTACCATTTACGATGAACTTTTTGATTTCGCCAGTTGCAGGATCGATCAACTGAGAGGCCTGTTGTTTCTGACCCATCACGTCCATATCCTGATCAACCCAGATTCCTTCAGCATCAACGGATCGAACTTTCTGAACCATTGTGCCTTTTACGAATCCGCCCATCATGCCGATGTCATACGAATTTGTATCTCCCTGTTTCCATTCAATAAGGTTTTGAGCTTCGATGCTCGACAATAAAACGCTGTGACCCAGCTTCGTCATGAAGCCTGTTGGACTGCTCGCCCAAGAAATCGTGGCCATGAGCGCCGACGCGATAACGACCTTTAACATACACCCTCCTTTAATTTTGGTGATGCCGTAATCAGATCACGCCAAAAAGGAGAGTCAAGCGAGAGATTCTAGGATTTGCTATCTTTCACTGAGATTATTCACTAAGACTTGACGCGGCTTGCTGCCGTTGGCGGGGCCTACGACACCTTGATTCTCAAAAATCTCAATCAAGCGTGCCGCTCGAGGATAACCTAAACGAAACTTGCGCTGCAGAAGCGATGCGCTCACTTCTTTTTGTGTCGAAGTCCATGCGAGAATCTGATCGTACATATGGTCTTGTTCTTCATCATCGAACCCGCCACCCGACAAGCCAGATGAGTCCGTGGAGTTTTCTCCGCCCTCAAGGACTCTTAAGCCTTGTGCATCGTATTCGGGCTCTCCTTGTTGCGACCAGAAGCTCACCAGGGCTTGAATCTCGGAATCTTTCAAGTAGGGCCCGTGATGGCGCATCGGCGTATTCACACCCGGCGCTAGAAAGAGCATGTCTCCGTTCGGAAGCAGGCGCTCAGCTCCCGCCGCATCGAGAATGATTCGAGAGTCTGTTTTCGAGGCCACTTTCAAGGCGATGCGGCCTGGAATATTTGTCTTAATCAAACCCGTCACGACGTCTTTGCGTGGAGACTGGGTGGCAATGATCAAATGCATGCCGCAGGCTCGCGCCATTTGGGTTAAGCGCTGGATGGGCTGCTCGACATCTTGCTTCGCAACCACCATCAGATCCGCGAGCTCGTCGACGATGATCACGATAAACGGAAGCGTTTGATAGTGGTAACTCTCGCCTTGGGTTTTAGGGTCAGATTCCAGCTGCTGATTGATCTTTTCATGCTCGGCGATTTGATCGGCCGTCAGGGTCTGGATCTTCTCGTTAAACTTTTCGATTTTTTCGACCCCAAACTTCGAAAGTGATCGGTAGCGTTTTTCCATCTCGCGCACAGCCCATCGCAAGGCGCCGACGGCCTTACGAGAATCGGTGATATGGGGAAGCGCCATATGCGGAACTTTCGAAAAGGCCGCTAAGTCCACCATCTTGGGATCGATCAAAACAAGCTTCAGGGTTTTAGGTGAGTGGCGAAACAAAAGCCCTGTGATGATCGAGCCAACAAAGACCGATTTTCCGGATCCGGTTGTTCCTGCGATCAGCATATGAGGCATTTTTCGAAGATCGACAATCTTCGGCTGACCATTGACCTGACGACCAAGCGCCATCGGGAGGGCCACGTCATCCCGCCAAAAATCTTCCTCGGCAACAAGGTCCTTGTAGAAAACAGTTTCCCGTTTGGCGTTCGATGTTTCAATTCCCACAACATCCCGGCCGGGGATTTGGCCCACGTAACGAATGGAGTCCGCGCTCAGGGCCAAAGAAAGGTCTTCTTCCAGCTCACCGATCTTTGAAATCTTCACGTCATCGTTGGGTTTAAACTCGTAAAGCGTGACAAGGGGGCCGGGCTTTGCGTCGCTGACTTCGCCCTCGACTCCAAACTTGCGAAGTTTTTCAACCATCAGCTCGGCTTTGCGCTTAATTTCCTTTTCATCGATACGCACTCGCGAGGCGGGTGGATCCTCGAGAAGATGAATCTTCGGCATGTTCCAATTTTCAATTCGGCGGGGCGGTTTCGCCTTCAAAGTGACTTTTCGCTTGGGATTCGAAGTCGAAATCTGCAGCGACGACCGAGGGGACCCCTCAAGACCCAACGGCGGTTCGCCTGAATCTTCGTCAACTTCCTCGGGCTGACTTTGCCCCTCGTCAAAGAGGGCTGAGATCTTGAATTCCGGCTGGGTCCTCGCGGGCTCTGACGACACTTTTACGGGGCTTTTTTCAAGCTTCTGCGGGCGCCGCCAGGACAGGTTCATAAAAAATCGTCGAGTGCGGCGAGCAGGCCCCTCGAAAAAACTCCAAAGGCTATCGGTCAGCTCCTGAAGATTTTTTTCGGAATAGAAAACCACGAGGATTGCAAAGAATGACCACAAAAGGACTTGCACACCGACAAAGTTAAAGCCCTTTAAAAGAACCTGAGACATCCCCAGCCCCAGTAACCCGCCTAGATAGATTTGGCTTTGAAAAAGCCGAAGATCAGGGGCATACAAGGCGAAAAGGCTGCAAAGGGTTGCGACCAGCAGAAGACTCCAGAGGGTTCTCACGTTTTTAAGATGGACGTTTTCGCCACGCAGGGTTCTGACCGCCATTCGCAAAAATCCCAACACGATCAGCCAGGCCGAGACTCCCAAAAGTTGATAAAGAAGGTCGGCCAGGAAGGAGCCCACCACTCCGCAATAATTCTTCGCTTCTAGTGTGCGTCCCAGCGAATTGAAGGAAGGATCGTAAGGGGAGTAACTCAAAAGGGCGAGGGCCACAAACAGTCCAAGGGCCCCGTAAGCAACAGCAACAATATCCGTTTTGAATTTTCGAAAAATCTGGCTCATTTAAATAAGTTAATGAATTTTACAGGGTGTCGTCAGCCTCCAAATTGGAGCCTTGACTTCAGTCGATGGGGTCGGCAAGACCAAGGTTCTGGTTATGATCAAAATCAACGAGATCTTCTATAGTATTCAGGGGGAAACTTCCTATGTGGGACATCCCACTGTCTTCATCCGCACAACGGGCTGCAACCTGAGATGCACCTACTGTGATACGAAGTACTCCTACTACGAAGGCTCTTTTTTATCGATTGAGGCCCTGATTTCTCAGGTCCGCGAACACGGCGCTGAATATGTTTGTGTCACCGGGGGGGAGCCGCTTTTACAAAAAGAAGTTTTGCCGCTGATGTCGCAGCTTTGCGACTTGGGCTACAAAGTTTCTCTTGAAACAAGCGGCTCGAAAAGTATTTCCGGAGTTGATCCAAGAGTGAAGATCATCCTTGACGTAAAAACTCCTGACAGTGGAGAGCCCAACACTTTCCTTCTCGAGAATATTGCGCTGTCGAATCCGTCCACCGAGTACAAATTTGTTGTGTGCTCAGAGCGTGACTTCGAATGGGCAGAAAATTTTTGTCGTCAACATGATTTATTCAAAAATTTTAGCGTTTTATACAGTCCATCATTCGGCCAAGTTGGCGAAAAGTGGTTGGCTGAAAAAATTTTGACAAAAAAATCAAATGCACGGTTGCAATTGCAGCTCCATAAGTATATTTGGTCTCCCGACACACGCGGAGTATGAATCGAATGACACCCAATCTGAACAATTCTGATCATCTTTTTGTTGCAAACCTTCAAGCTGTGAGCCTGGAAAAGCTCGTGAAAAGCAAACTCGAAGTTCTTTTTACACAACAAAAGGAAGCGCAGGTTGAGCTCAATGGTCTTTATGACATCGTCATGGAACAAGTTGAGCGTCCTTTGCTGGAGCTTGCGTTGCGCTCTTTCAACGGGAACCAGGTTAAGACGGCCCAAATGCTGGGAATCAACCGTAACACCTTGAAGAAGAAAATTGACATCTACAAAATTAGAGTCAAAAAAGCGAACTAGTCTGGTCTTCGAACATTTTGTATGAGCATCAGCGGGTCATCTTGAATTTTCAACTTGTCCTAGACCCGCAAAAGTTTTTAGTCTCGAAGAAAGAGCACAAAGTGCGGCCCCGGCCGATGCGTGCTCAAAGGCTCATTGAGGGGTTCATGGCTTTTGGCAATTTCGGTTCGAATCAGTCAAGTTCAGGTGTTCGGGTTCCTCCTCAGAACCTAGAAGCCGAGCAGTCGATTCTTGGCGGTCTTATGTTGAACCCCGAGGCCTTCGATTTGATTGCTGATCGAATCGACGCAGAGGACTTCTACAGCCCCGGTCACCAAAAAATTTATTCTGCCATTCGCGACCTTCACAGCAAGGGTAAGCCCGTTGATCTTGTGACGGTGACGGATCAGCTTCAAACCCGAAATGAGTTTGAGGCCGTCGGTGGTTATGTATACTTAGCCCAGCTACTTGAAAGAACGATTTCTTCCGCCAACATTTTGGCCTACACCCAGATCGTAAAAGAAAAAGCTCTGCTCCGCCGATTGATTTCAACCAGCACTCACATCATTGAAAAAGCCTACACCAGCGAACAAGATGTGCAGACGATCGTAGACATCGCTGAGGGCGAGATTTTAAAGGTTTCCGATACCAAGTTGCATGAGGGCCTTGTCGACTCGATGCAAATTGTGAAGGATTCCATCAAGCGAATCGAAGAGCTCTACCAGCGCAAGGAAGAGATTACGGGGATTCCCACAGGGTTTTCCCTCCTCGATAAAATGACCTCTGGATTTCACCCTGGACAACTTGTGGTGATCGCGGCTCGACCCTCGATGGGTAAAACGGCCTTTTCAATTAATATCGCGTCGCACGCCGCTCTACGGGCCAAGAAATCTGTTGCTTACTTCTCGCTTGAAATGAGCAAAGAAGATTTGATGCTCCGTCTTTTGGCCTCAGAGGCCAAAGTTCATATGGGCTCTTTGCGAAACGGGCGGTTACAAGATTCGGATTGGCCACGCTTGATTGCGGCCGCGGGCGCTCTTTCAGAAGCGAAACTCTACGTTGATGATACCGCGGGTGTCAGCCCCCATGAAGTTCGCGCTCGAGCCCGCCGCCTGAAGGCCAAGGGTGAGCTCGACATGATTGTCATCGACTACTTGCAGTTCATGCAGTTGAAACAGAATCGCGAAAGCCGGGCTGTTGAGGTTTCGGAAATTTCACGACAATTGAAATCGATCGCAAAGGAGCTTCACGTCCCCGTGATTGCTCTTGCTCAGTTAAACCGCGCGGTTGAAGGCCGAACAGATCGGCGTCCGATGTTGAGCGACCTTCGAGAATCCGGCTCGATCGAACAAGATGCGGATATCATCATGATGCTTTTCCGAGAAGACTACTATGACAAGGAAGATCCTGAAAAGAAGGGGAAGTCCACGGTCATCATCGGAAAACAACGAAACGGTGAAACAGGAGACGTGCCTTTGCGCTTCGACGGAGCCTACCAACGCTTCCGCGATGTCGAGCCCGAGCCGATCAGCCCCCTTCCTCCACCGCAAGCACCTCCGCAATACTTCGGTCGTCCGAAAAATTTTGCTCCAGGCGCGACGATCTAGTTCTAAAAGAGTCCACCTGAGCGCTGCCCTGGCGCCTGTCAAACTCCTGTCATTTCTGGTGTCTTTTGAGAGTGCGAATTCAGCAGCCCTCTCAAGGCTTTAAGTCTCTTTTCTCATTCTGGTACACTAAATCTTTGACGAAAGTTTGCGCTGGCCTTGAACTGGTCGGCCTTTGGGACCTGGCTTCATTCTTGTAGCGTTTAGGTACAGGGGGCCCTTTGTTTCAATACCATCGTTTCATCAAAAGCTTGTTTAACCTTAGATTCTTGGCTCTTGTCCTGGGGCCATGGGTTTAGCTGTCGCCTTTACCAACTGTGGTCAGCCTGGCTCTGTGAGCAAAATCGTAGCTCAGGAGGCCGCTGTTGACGGAGATGTCGTCGATGTTGTTCTGAAAAACTGCGCTCAGGCCCGAGCTTCTGGCGCCATCCGAGTTCACCAACAACTCGTTCGATTCGAGGACACGAAGGTGGAGTCGGGGAGAGCTCGAGTTTGTGAATTCGCCCCTGCCGGCCAAGAGGTGAATGGAAATCTTGATCAACGCAATAGCTACCTGCGCGCTCGCTATGATCAAAGTGTCACGCTGACCGTTCCAGCTGGGGCCGTGATCTGTGATGTCAGAATGACGAACAATCTCCAAAGCTTTCGCTACGACGACAATTTCTTTTTTACTCTGAATGGGTTTCTTTTGGCCTCGAACAACCGCACTGCCGTTCAGAATGGCCTGCAAGCTGGAGTTCTTCAATATAACAACAAAAATGTCCCGATCTACCGTTACTCCTGGCTGGGGGTTCGCGATCAAAGATTTGAAAACGTCGCCGATGATTATTGCCTGGGCGTCGCTCAGAATGAGGCCACGTGTCGCTGGCCCGTCACCGAGCAGCCAGGCTCGATTCAGTTCCAATTCTCTCCAGCTCTACTCGTTGCGATGACCGCTGGGACGCCATCAAATCAGCAAGTCTTTGGCTTCACGATCACCGGCGACAACGACCCCGATCTTGACTGCTACCACCAGCGCTTGGATTTCTCGATGGCTGTGGACTACTACATTCCAGCGCCGTAGCTTTCGTTATTCCGCTGCCGTCAGCTCTTCGATGTACTTTCTGCGGACTTCCGCTTCATCAACTTGTTTTTCTGACATGTTCGAGCCGCCGCCGCGAGCCCTCTGAAGAGCGGCAGTCCACTTCGTGCTGGACGAGTCAGACCGGGGCCCCAGAAGCGCGTGACCTCGTGCGGAAGGGGCTTATCCACAGGGCTTTCCCCGACCTGCGTCCAATTTTCAAAGTCCACGCGATCGCTGTTGGACAGGCCATTCACCCCTTGATCTTATGAAGGTGTCTTAAATCTAGCGATTTCTGCATGGAGGCGGAAAATGACAGGTTTAACTTTGTACGAATTGCTTTATCAGTCCCTCGATCTTCCCGATTCCATCAAGGAGACTCAGCTTCAAAAACTGCTGGATCAGCATGGTCTGCAGGCAGGGGAGCTGACTCTGGATAATCTACGAGAGATTGTTGCGGACCTCTTGCACACCCTGATCCTTGAGGCTGATCAAGACTCTTCGCGTCCTCAGTAAAAGAAAAACCCGGAAAACATTCCTGCCTTCCGGGTCTTCAAGTTTTTAAGCTTTTTTGATCTTCTTCGCGGATTGAGCCCTTAACGGAACCCTTACGCGCGTTCAACAGAGATCGTCACAGAGGCCTCAAGGCCTTCTGTGTAGCGAACAGCCGCTTTGTGCTGACCCAGAACCTTAATGGGCTCTTCAAGGTGGATGTCTCGTCGATCAACTGAGAATCCTGCTTTTTGCAGCTCTTTCGAAATGTCTGTTGTCGTGACCGTTCCGAAAAGGCGATCTGTGTCACCAGCTGCCATTTTGAACTTCAAAGTCACACCATTGATTTTGTCGAGGAGCGCTTTGCGTTCAGCCAAGGCCTTTTTCTTTTTCGCTTCCGCCATTTGCTTCAAGTGATTGTACTCTTTCACTCGCTTCTCTGTGGCCTCTGCGGCAAGCTTGCGCGGAAACAAAAAGTTTCGAGCAAAACCTTCAGATACGTTAACCAAATCCCCAACTTTACCTACGTCTTTAACGTCATGAGTGAGAATGACTTTCATGATAGCCTCACATTCTTGTTGTCTTGCCCTGATGTCGGAATTTTGCGGAAACGATTTCGGAACCCTATCCAGAAATCAATAAACCCCACAAAGGCAAGCACGATAAATAATTGAAACACGAACAAAAAATACCCTAAAGCTCTTACGAATATTCCAACTCGTAAGGCTTTGAAAAACGATTCCAAAACCGCAAGGCCCTGGAAAAAAAATAGCGCTACGCAGACATTCAAAATGTTGGTGCCGATCCACTGGTATTTCCACTCAAGGGTCGAGCCCAAGAAGGCCACCATGGCCGTCCAAACAAATGCATCTGGTAGCTGAAATTCCAGCAGACGAACTTTCGCCGCATATCGCTCGCGAGGAACGCGAAACCAACGATAAACTGATTTTTCAAAAATCAGCCCGTGGGCCAGTGTCAAAACCACTGCGATAATGGCCAACGAAGGCAGTTGATAAACTAGTCCCTCGAAATCAAATTCGGCTGGAATCGTAAGAAGAGTTCTTTCGTTGATGAAGGCCTTAACTGCTTCCGCAAGCTTTGCGGTCGTGTCCAGGTTTAGCTGTTCGAGCTTTTGTAAAATCCCAGCAGCTAAAACTCCGGTTCCGGCCAGCAAGCTCAGAAAACCATTCAAAAACCAACGAACTCCACGAGCTTCAAGTTCCGAGAAAAGTCCGATTGTGATCCAAACCGAAGCTCCAACAAACCAGAAGTTTGCCATCGCAAGGCTAAACACAATTCCCGTGAGCCAAAAAATCAGCGCCCCATAACGAGCTCTGAGCACACGAATGAAGGGCGCTCCCCAAAAGAGGCTAAGCAGGGTTAACGCGTAACCCGCAAAAACCATAATGGAGAAGGACGTCCAGGACTTCTTCATCGCTTAAGCCTTATTCACCGCGCTCAGATCGGTCGCCACGCTCGGGTCGGTCTCCGCGATCACCACGATCGCCGCGATCTCCACGGTCAGCACGTGCTGCGGCCATAGCGGCTTTACGCAATTGAGCCTTTGCTTCACGCTCACGCTCACGGTTCGCCGTTTCAGCTAGACCTTTTTTAAAGTTTTCGTAGTGCTTCGCGAGCGGCAGGCGCTCATCAAGGCGCGTGTGCACGAATCTCAAAACACGGTCGTTGATGCGCATCGTACGCTCAAGTTCCGCAACGGAGTCGCCCGAAGCTTCAAAAAGAGTGTGGAAGAATAAAGCTTTTCGGCTTTTTCCGATTGGAGTCGCTAAAGAGCGCTTACCCCAAGTATCCAAAGAAAAAACAGAGCCTTTGAAAGTTTCGATTGTGGCCTTGTTTTTCTTGAACAGGTCTTTTTGTTGCTCAACGGTCGCATCAGGATGAACGATGATGACCGCTTCATAGAAGCGTTTCGCTTGATTGGACATTTAGATCCCTTCGGTTAACGCCCTTTCCCCCATGGAAAGAGCAAGGATTTTTAAGTTCTTACGGAGTTACCATGGGTGTGAACTGGGAGCAAGCGGCCCGAACAGGACTTGGCCGCAGACAAAGGGCCCTGTAAGCTTTATAGCCATGGTTCTACTGCTAAAAGGGGTCCAGGGTCCCTATCAGAATCGCTACTTTCGTTTAAAGGCCGGAATGGTCCTGGGACGCAAGCAAGGAGATATCCTTCTTGAGGAAGATCCCATGGTTTCCTCACTTCATGGATATGTGATTGCGCGTCAATCTGGGGTCCTGAGCCTGGAGGATGCGGGCTCGCAAAATCAGTTCCTCGTGAAGGGTCAAAAGGTCGCAAAACTCGATCTGCGACCCGGGGTCGTCTTTCAGGTTGGCCGCTGCACCTTCGAGGTTGTTTCGCTCTCAGAAGAAGAGGCTCGAAAGGTCTCGTCCTTGAAGGGCTGGCGGGATCTCGTGCTCGAGAGCCTTGAAAAAAATGTGAATCTTGATCCGTCAGCGGCGCGGGCCCTATCGCCGATGGTTCGGATTGAGGGGGTCGAGGGTCCCAATGCCGAGGATGTTTGGGTTTTGGGATTTGGACCCCGATTGTTTGGGCCCTTAAGCGAAGACATTGAGATTTTGGAGAAGGACTGTGCGGACGTTGGCTTTGAAATCTTGCAAGGACCCACGGGCCCTCAAGTCAAAGCTCGATCTTCGAAGCTTCGATTGAATTTAGCTGTTTTACGACTTGAGATTGGGACCAATCTTGCCGATGGTGATGAGATTCGAATAGGCTCGAGCGTTTTCAAAGTGCGGTTCATATGAGTTTTGAATATCGAAAAGAAACCCAGACAATTCCCAGTTATGACGGAACTCCACTTTACTACGAAGTCAGGGGTGAGGGGCCGAAGACCCTGGTTTTTGTTTACGGAATCGCCTGCCTGATGAACCATTGGCACTTTCAGGTTGATCACTTCGCACGCGATTATCGCGTGATCACGTATGATCTTCGGGGACACCATAAAAGCACGCCCGTACGAGACCTGAGTCATCTGTCCATGGAAACTCTTGCGAAAGACCTTCTCTTTTTGCTGGATCATTTAAATGCAGAGAATGTGACGGGACTTGGCCATAGCTTCGGAGCCCCTGTTTTGCTCGAGGCTCATCGTTTGAATCCACAAGCCTTCAGTTCCTACGTTTTTGTGAATGGTTTCCAAAAAAATCCCATCAAGGGAATGTTCGGCCTTGACGTGATTGAGCCTTTTTTTCATTTCGTGAAAGCTCAGTTCGATAAGAACCCGATTCTTTGGAATTCTTTGTGGCAGGCCACCGTGGACAATCCCATTGCCATGCGAATGGCAGCTCTTCTGGGGGGCTTCAATTTAAAACTCACCGAGCTTAAAGACATCGAGATTTATGCTCGTGGTGTCGCACAGTTAGATCTTGAGATTTTTTTGCCCCTGTTTGAGACCCTGATGAACTTTAATGGCTCGGGTATTTTGCCTTCGATTCAACAGCCAACTCTGGTGATCGCGGGTGAGAACGATAACATCACTCCAAAAAGTTTTCAGCTTGAGTTTAAGGATTTAATTCCTCACGCCGAGTACGTCGAAGTTCCCTATGGCTCTCACTGTACTCAGCTCGATTTTCCCGACTATCTAAACTTAAAAATTGAAGAGTTTCTATCAGGGCGCCCCCAAAAATCTTGAGGGCTCCCGTTTTCGCTTACTGAACTTTAACTTCTTCGCTCTTCCGAATGGTCGCAAGAACCTTGTTATCGGTCTTTGATTTTCGCTGAACCACAAGCTCAAGGCTTAGCACCTGGCCCGCCTGAACGTGTCGCTCAAGATCTTTAGCGCGAAGTCCAAGATCGATCAGTTTTCTATCAAACTGTCCCTTTTGACCCTTGCCCTGTTTCAACTTCAGCTCAGCGAGAACCTTTTTGCTCATATTCAGAAAGCCTCCGGGCCGGCGAATAATGACCGTGTACTCGGTCACAATTTGGTTGGTGTCGACGATCTGATCGACGAAGATCAATCGAGCCTGAGTTTGCTGACCCGCGATGGTAAGTCCGGTGACCTTTTGTCGGTCCTGAAGCTCCTCTCGACTGATATAGCGCCGTTCAAGATCTTGATGAAACTGCACGGCCTTATCCAAGCGTTTACCCGTTCGTTGGACCAAAAGTCGCACAACAAGATCTTCTTCAAGTTCAAGCGCCTTTTTATCGACGGTCAAACTCACGCGGTTCTTCGCATCGAGCGCCTCTGCTGCGTTGAAGTCTTGCGTGGAAACCGAGTCCCCGGATTTTTTCAGCACCATCACGCGGTATTGCGTGACGAGCTTGGGGTGGGCCCCCTCGTCAATGAAAGTGAGCTTAGTCACGTCCTTCGACTCTTCAAGAGC
This sequence comes from Bdellovibrionales bacterium, assembly GCA_046336915.1. GTDB lineage: Bacteria > Bdellovibrionota > Bdellovibrionia > Bdellovibrionales > Bdellovibrionaceae. The sequence goes on along the minus strand of JBKDHV010000024.1, from coordinate 17,221 downwards.
GGCCGCCTTGATCGTTTTTTCGCCGAAGTCCTCTGCCTTCCAGCGTGTGAATTTAATGTCCCGAGTGATCGCGAAGGAAATCGGCTTTTCGAGTACGATTCCCGTTCGAGCAATCGCGACCTGCAGAGTGTAGTCGACGTCGGAAGGCAGCTCTTGGCTTAGTCGACCTGAGACAACGCCCTTGACTGCCGAAACCGAGCTGAGCTCGCCCTGGGCGACGACATTTTTGCTCATGCTTTCGATAATTTGATACCGGTAACTTGAGATCACTCGAGGAACAATTCCCTTATCTTGGATCATGATTTCATTGAGTGTCTCGGTTTTCGAGGCGAATAGCTCGGCTCGCTCGATCAGTTTTTCTCCAAGATTTTTCTCGTTGTACTTTGGCGTAAGACCAAGTTCGATTTGACCCGATCCCTTCTGGATCGACTTTCGAGCGATCGTGTACCCAAAGATCGAGTCGACAATTCTCAATTCAACATCGGGTTGGGCTTCGGATCCCTTTAAGATAAGTTCAAATCGCTCGGCTTCGTTTTTAAGAAGAATGGCTTGCTTTGGAAATAGAACCTGAACTTTAAGGTCCCATGTGCGCTCATACTCTTGTCGGTATTTTGTGACACAGCACTTCGTTACAGTTCGATACTTTGTTACGGTTCGGGTTCTCTGCTCAGATCGAGTGCGGGTGACCGTTCGCGTGCGTGGCTCTTGACGATATTTTGTCACCGTTCTCCACCTTGTAACGGTGCGAGTCTTACGAACCTGCTCATAACCACACTTTTCTCGACTTCTTGGAACGCTATTACAGACTTGTTGATCTCGACAGCTCTCTCGATCGGGGCCTCGATCGCATACTTTTCGTGTTTTGCAGATCTGCTCTCCCCGCGCATTGTGACCGCACTCCTGGACCTCGCGGCAAACTTGATCGCCGGGCTCACGGGAGCACATTCTTTCGTTACGACACACTCGTTCGTATTCGGTGACGGTTCGACACCGATATTCATTGTCATAATAGGTTTCCGTATCCAGATAGGACTCTTGTTCTTGATAAGGAACATCAACATAGTAGGTTTCTTCGGTCTGATAAGGGACTTCGACTGTATAGGTCTCTTCGGCTTGATAAGCCTCTTGCTCTTCATAGGTGTCCTGATAGGGAATGCTCCGAAACACATCTCGCGAAAGGGTCGCTTCCAACAGAGCGCCCGAGCTGGTTTGTCGCGTGAGGGTCAACCGTTCTTGATCCGCGTGAGCCCACGAGCTTGTTAGATAGACGACGGAAAACAAAAACGCCGAAAGAAAACCTTTTTTGGAAAACATAATCCCCCACATATGATTGACAGTGGTATCAAAAGCGAACCACTTCCTAACATCAGGGGACAAGAGCAATGGCTGTGCCAAGAAATTTGGATTGGACAAATTCTAGCCACTCTTTTTTTCTTCCTTATCGGCGCTAAGATTGAAGCTCAACTGTTCAGGTTCTTGCCGGCTTTTCAAGGCTTCATTAACTTGGGCCTGATTGGAAAGTCTGAGCTCTTGCCACTGATCGGGCCCCTCGCAGTCCAGCTCAAGAAGGGGGCGATGTGAGCGATTGGCGATTCGAATCAGGTAGCGAATGAAGGCCTTTTGTGTTTCAGGGCTTGAATCCTTTTGGAAACCCATGTCGCGAAGTAAGTCCCCTACCTTTTTCATGAAAGACGCCTTCCTGAGGACTCTTGTGTTGCTCTTTCCAAGGTGAAACCTCAGACCTCGAGTCGTTGACCTTCAATGCTGCGCGCTCTGGTTAAACTTTTTTCTCGATTTTCAAAAAATAAAAGCGCCGCCAGATTTGGCGGCGCGTTCTGAATTTCAATTCATCAGTCAGTTTTGCGCGTCGGACTTGAACTAGATGGCTCCGCCGTCTTTTGCTTCAGGTTTGCGGTTTAAAGAGGCCTTCAAGACTTCTCGATTCATCATGGCAATAGATGTAAGCGGGATGTCCTTCGGGCAGGCGGCCGAGCAGGCTCGCGTCGTCGAGCAGGCTCCAAATCCTTCCGCATCCATTTGCGCGACCATATTGAGGGCTCGCTTCTCACGCTCCACTTGACCCTGCGGCAAAAGCGCTAGGTGCGCCAGCTTGGCTGAAGTAAACAGGGCTGCAGAGCCGTTTTTGCAAGAAGCGACACACGCTCCGCACTGAATGCAGGTCGCGTTCGCAAAGGCCTCGTCGGCGTTTTGTTTGGGAACCGGAATCGCATTTCCATCTGGAGCATTTCCGGTATTGACGGAAATATAGCCGCCGGCCTTCACAATGCGATCAAGGGCCGTTCGATCACAAGAAAGATCTTTGATCACTGGAAAGGCTGTGGCTCGCCAGGGCTCAAGCACCAAAACTTCGCCGTCTTGAAAGTTACGCATATGCAGCTGGCAAACTGTTGTCGACTTCAAGGGTCCGTGGGCATTTCCGTTAATCATAAATCCGCAGGAACCACAGATGCCTTCTCGGCAATCGTGATCAAAAGCCACGGGATCGTCCCCTTTGCGAATCAGCTCTTCATTCAACTGATCGAGCATTTCAAGAAACGAGGAGTTCGTTGAAACCTTATTAAGTTGGTACTCTTTAAATTGTCCTTCGTCCTTTGCATTCTTTTGGCGCCAGACTTTTAGGGTCAGATTGATTGTTTGTTCCATAGTCTCCACCTCGATTATTTATAGCTTCGAGTCGCCAGTTTCACGTTTTCGAATTTCAAGTCTTCGGTGTGCAAGTTTTGCTGCTTGTTCGCGCCTTGCCACTCCCAAGCAAAAACATTGCAAAACTTTTCATCGTTTCGTTTTGCCTCGCCATCGACTTGGTGCTCTTCGCGGAAATGTCCGCCGCAGGACTCATCCCGTGTCAAAGCATCTCGGCACATCAGCTCACCTAGCTCTAAGAAGTCCGCGACTCGCGCGGCCTTCTCAAGCTCGGGGTTCAAGTAATTCATTTCGCCAGGCACTCGCACATTGCTCCAGAACTCTTCGCGAATTTTCGGAATTTCTTGAAGCGCCTGCTTCAGGCCTTTTTCATCCCGAGACATGCCACACTTGTCCCACATGATTCGACCGAGCTGCTTATGGAAGCTCTCCACAGTTCGTGAGCCCTTAATCGACATCAGCTTCGTCAATTCCGAGCTGACATTGTTCTTCGCCTCTTTAAAGGCGTCATGGGTTGTCTGAAGTGCTTCAATTTTCGTGTTCGCAATATAGTCCCCGATTGTGTACGGAAGGACGAAGTAGCCGTCCGCCAAGCCTTGCATCAGGGCCGAAGCGCCCAGGCGATTGGCGCCGTGATCCGAGAAGTTCGCTTCTCCAGCGACGAAAAGCCCCGGGATGGTGCTCATCAAGTTATAGTCAACCCACAGCCCGCCCATCGTGTAGTGCGGAGCTGGATAAATTCGCATCGGAACCTTGTAAGGATTATCGCCTGTGATCTTTTCATAGATCTCAAAAAGATTTCCGTAACGCTCGGAAATTTTGCTATCTCCCACGCGCTTAATTGAATCCGCAAAGTCCAAATAAACGGCATGCTCATTCGGAAGAACGCTATGACCTTCATCACAACGATACTTCGCCTGCCGAGACGCCACGTCTCGAGGCGCCAGGTTTCCGAAGCTTGGGTAAACGCGCTCCAGGAAGTAGTCGCGCTCGCTTTCGGGAATTTCGCTTGGCGGTCGACGATCCCCCTTAGTTTTAGAAACCCAAACTCGTCCATCGTTACGCAAAGACTCTGACATCAGCGTGAGCTTTGACTGATTCTCTCCGTGAACAGGAATGCAGGTTGGGTGAATTTGCGTGTAGCACGGGTTCGCAAAGTAAGCGCCCCGCTTATGCGCGCGCCACGCGGCCGTTACGGCACACGCCATGGCGTTCGTAGAAAGGTAAAAAACATTCGAATAGCCCCCGGTCGCAATCACGACCGCATCGGCTTCGTAAGATTCGAGCTCGCCGGTCAAAAGATTTCGAACCACAATTCCTCGGGCTTTCCCATTCACGATCACCAGATCAAGCATCTCGCGACGCGTGCGAAGCTCCACAGTTCCCTGATCCACCTGTCGCATCATCGCCTGATAGGCGCCAAGCAAAAGCTGTTGTCCTGTTTGTCCTCGGGCGTAGAAGGTTCGAGAAACTTGGGCGCCCCCGAAAGAACGATTCGCCAGTAAGCCGCCGTAATCGCGAGCAAAAGGAACTCCCTGCGCTACGCACTGATCAATGATTCTAACGGAAACTTCCGCCAATCGATAGACATTGGCCTCTCGAGCCCGGAAGTCTCCACCCTTTACGGTGTCGTAAAATAGTCGATAGATCGAGTCTCCATCGTTCTGATAGTTCTTCGCCGCATTGATACCCCCTTGAGCTGCCACCGAGTGAGCCCGCCGAGGAGACTCGTGAACGCAGAAGGCCTTCACTTTGTAGCCTAGCTCTCCTAAAGAGGCCGCAGCGCTCGCGCCGGCAAGTCCCGTGCCCACAACAATCACGGAGTGTTTCCGCTTGTTGGCGGGATTCACAAGCTTCATTCCAAACTTGTGATTGGTCCACTTGCTTTCGATATTTCCGCTTGGAATTTTACTATCGAGTGTCGCCATGAAAACTCCTTACTGAGCCAAAAAGACGTAGAGAGGTTGAGAAAGAAAGCCCGCCGTTACAACAATCGCATAAGCCCAGCTTGCGGCCCGAATCTTCGGTTGATAACTCGGGTGAAGAAGACCGAACGATTGAAAGATGGATCCAAAGCCGTGAGTCAGATGCGCAAAAAGCAACGCCAAACAGACCGCATACCATCCAAGCGCCAGAGGCTGCGAAAAGACTTCCGCCATCAAGCGCGCCAAATCTCGCATTTTGACCCCGTCGACTTCTGTTTCGTAGTACGTGCCAAATTTAAAGGTGATCAGGTGCGTGATGATAAAAAGAAGAATGATCGTCCCATGAACAATCATCGAGTGAGAGGCAAAAGAGAGCTTCTTTGGGCCATTCGGTTCAAGTTTCCAAGATCGGCCTTTCGCCGCACGGTTCAGAGTGGTCAAGTTGATTGCCAGCCCCACGTGAAGCAAGAGGGCTCCGATCAGAGCGGCCTCTGTTCCATAAAGCAGAATTTTATTCGAAACGATGGCGTGGCCATAGCTGTTGTAGGCGTCGGGGCTTACGAAGATCAGCATGTTTCCGGCCATATGGCCAAAAATAAAGCCCGCCCATACAAGGCCCGAAAGGCCCATCAAGTACTTCTTCCCAACCGTTGATCTGAAAAAACCTAGCATAGGATGCCACTCCAACTTTCTAAGAGGACTCAAGAGCTCCCTGCGCTTTTGTCTCTCGCCCGGCCCCATGGGTTGGGACGAGTGTTTTTCCGCAGGGTCTAACTTGATTTTCGACTTTCAATTTACTTTCAACTTGTACCGCGACCTAAGGGCTTTTGTCTATGTGTCTATCGAGCGGATTCGGGCATTTTGCGCGACGTTAAATACAAAAGATCTTTTGCTTATCGGCTGAGTCTTATAGGAAATAGAGAACTCTAGTCTGAGGAGCTTTTCGATGAAAATTTTTGTCTGCGTAAAGCAAGTCCCCGATACAGAAACTAAACTTCGCATCCGCGCCGACGGTTCCGGCATAGAGCCTGCGGGAATCAAGTGGGTCATGAATCCCTACGATGAGTTTGCAGTGGAAGAAGCGATTAAACTGCGCGATGCCAACCCGGGCTCTCAAATCTTCGTTGCCACGGCTGGGCCCAAGGAGCGCGCCGCTGACGTTCTGCGAACGGCCCTTGCGATGGGGGCAGACGAGGGTGTCGTCATTTACGGTCCTGAGAATCTTGATGCTTACTCAACGGCGAAGGCCCTTGCTGAGGCGATTAAGAAAGAGGGCGGGGCCGATGTCATCTTTACGGGTAAGCTTGCCATCGATCAAAACCAGGCCTCTGTCAGCCAGATGCTCGCTGAATTTTTGGGCATCCCGCACACAAGCGTTGTTTCCAAATTTCAATTCGCGGATAAGTCAGCCAAAGTCGAGCGCGACGTCGAGGGTGGCGCAAAAGAAAAGATTCAAATGCCAGCGCCCTGCCTGGTCGCCGCCAACAAGGGGCTTAACATGCCTCGATATGCGAGCTTGCCGGGAATCATGAAGGCAAAAAAGAAGGTCCTCAAGGAATACGAGCTTTCGGCTCTAGGGGTTTCCGACACAGATCGAAAGGTTGTCTACTCTCAGTACTCTCTTCCCCCAGAAAAGCCCGCAGCGAAACTGCTTCAAGGTGATGCTACGGCCCAGGTTACAGAGCTCGTTCGACTTCTTCGCGACGAAGCGAAGGCTCTTTAGAAATTTTTGAAAGAAACGGAGTTGTCATGTCAGTCACATTAGTTTTCGTCGAACATCAGGATGGTAAAATCAAAAGAAGTTCTCAGGAGCTTCTCCAGTTCGCAACTCAGAAGGGCCAAAAAACCGTCGCTCTTGTCTTCGGCTCGAAGGCTGCCGAGGCCGTTTCGGGCTGCGCCCAGGGCGGGGCCCAAGAGGTTCATCTAATTAAGGACGCGAAGCTTGATAACTACAATTCGGAACTCTACACCGCCGCCGTGACCGAGGTTTTAGGAAAGCTCAAGCCTTCGACCGTTTTGGCGTCTGCTTCTAGCCTGGGGCGAGATCTTTTTCCTCGCGTCGCCGCGCGCGCGGGTGCGGGGCTTATCAGCGACGCGATCGAACTTCAGTTCGAAGGCAACAAAGTGAAGGCGAAAAAACCTCTCTACGCAGGAAAATGTTTTGTCCAAGGAGAGGCCGTGAACTCTCCCTTTCAGGTTATTTTAATGCGAGCGAACCAGATTCCTTTGGGCCCGGCTTCTCCCGGCGCGGGAGCGGTCGTTGAGCACGCTCTTCCCGCAGTTGATTTGAAAACTCTTGTTCAAGAGGTTGTAAAAGGCGCAAGCACAAAGCTGGATCTTACAGAGGCAAATATCATCGTCTCTGGAGGCCGGGGGCTGAAGGAAGCTGGAAATTTTAAAATGCTTCACGACCTTGCAGATGTGCTGGGCGCGACCGTTGGGGCTTCGCGCGCGGTTGTAGATGCCGGTTGGGTTTCCCACGATATGCAAGTGGGTCAAACAGGTAAAACGGTGGCTCCCACTTTGTACATTGCCGTTGGTGTTTCAGGCGCAATTCAACATTTGGCTGGAATGAGCGGATCAAAAGTTATTGTTGCCATCAACAGTGACCCCAATGCTCCGATTTTCCAAAAAGCAACATATGGTCTGGTGGGCGACGCCTTTGAAATCGTGCCCAAACTGACCGAGGAATTCCGCAAGGTTCTCTACAAGTGAGGGCTTGGCTACTCGGAAACCTAGCTTGGCTTTTTTTTAAGAGCCTTCAGCTCACGTGGAGAGTCCGCCTTGTTGAACCCCCTGAAATGCAAGAAAGGTTGGCCAAGCGCCAACCTTTTATTATGGCTCACTGGCACGGGGATGAGTTGGCCCTGCTTCAATTTGTCGGTCGATATCGGGTGGCAACTCTTGCGTCCAACAGCCGCGATGGCGAAATCATGTCGCTCGTGTTGAAAAAATTGGGGGCCCTGGTTTCCCGCGGGTCTTCAAGTCGAAACGCGGTGAGTGGTTTCATGGGACTTATGCGACTGATTAAGGGGGGCGCGAATTCGAGCTTCGCCGTGGATGGTCCCAAGGGTCCACGTCATAAAGTGAAACCCGGCGTGGTCGAGGCCTCGAGAAAGCTTCAACTTCCGATGTTCTTTGCAGGGCTGACCTGTGATCGCGCTTGGGTTTTTGAAAAGTCGTGGAATAAAGCGTATTTGCCGAAGCCCTTCGCGCGGCTTCAAGTCGTGTGGCGCGGGCCTGAACAAGTTCCGGCAACAAGCGGGGCCGACGACGAGAATTTTTGGCTCTCGAAGGTCGAGTCTGAGCTTCATGCCGCAAAGCAGCAAGCCCAGGATTTTATTGCTGAATCACAAAGCGTCAGCTAGCCTTTTGACAGGACTCTAAGGACAGGAGACACCATGAAGAGCGTTTTTTACTTCATCCTTTTTGCCGTCTCGATCGCAGTCGCTCAGCAGAATGCGGTTGTGGCTGACGTCAACGGCAAAAAAATCACCGTGGAAGACTTTAACAAGAAGTACTCTGAAATTTTGGAAGTCGTAAGCATGAACGGTGGGCCCGCGCCGTCCAAGTCGGAATTTCTTGAGGAACTCGTCCGATTCGAGTTGGGCTTGGCCGAAGCAAGCAAGCGCAATATGGAAAAGGACCCGGTCGTACTCGAGCGATACCGCCAAGAGATGTACAAGGTCCTTCTTGAAAAAGAACTTGGGCAAAAGGCTCAAAAGATTCAGGTGACGGAAGCCGAAATGAAGGCTTGGTATGCTAAGAATCCTTCCATCCGTTGGAGCAATATCGTCATCGAAGTGAAGCCAGGTGCCACGCCTGAGCAAAAAGCCGAAGCAAAAAAGCGCGCCCAAGAGATCTACTCGGACGTGAAGGGCTCGAAGCGCCCCTACGAAGAGCTCGTGCGGTTGTACTCGGACGACACTCTTTCTAAACAGTTCGGCGGAGATTCCGGATGGCAGTCGCCGGTGACCGTAATGCCCCAGATCTATGATGCGGCTAAAAAGGCTAAGGTCGGAGAAATCATCGGTCCGATCGAAACGCTTTTTGGATTTCACATCATGAAAATCACGGGTCGAGCCACTTTCGAACAGGCGAATCGCGTTCAAATTCGACAGGCCGTCTTTAACGAAAAACGCCGCGATTTGTTGGATGATTATTTTGCAAAGTTGAAAAAGCAGTATCCTGTTAAAACAAACCCCAGCGTCTTAAAGTAATTTATGCGAGTTTTTCGCAAACTTATCCGCCCTCAAGTTTGGGGCGGATTCTGTTTGATCCTTTTCTTATCGGCCTGCCCTTCGCAAGAGCCCACCGTCTCGGGAAAAATCGTCCTGAAGGTTAATGATCAAACCCTAAGCCTAAGAGATTTCTCAAATCAGTTGGCTCGGCGCCTGAAAGACCTTGATGCGCTTTCTGCCAAAAGCACTCAAACCGTCACTCTTTTGAAGGAAGAGCTCTTGCGCGCCTTTATCGCGCGCGCCCTGATCCTTGATTATGCCAGAACCAAAAATATCTCTGTCGATTCCACAGAGCTTGAAAAAGAAGTGGATAAGATTCGCTCTTCTTATCCCGATGATGTGACGTTTCGTCGGACTCTGGCTCAAGAAAATATTTCGTTTTCCGAATGGCGTGAGCAGCTTAAGTTTCGTCTTATCGAACAGAAAGTTTTTGCCGCGATTACCGCTAAGGTAAAACCTCCCACCTCTGAAGAGTTGAAGCAGTACTATGATCAAAACACGGCGCAATTTAAAACGAAGGAGCGCATTTTCCTTCGCCAGATTGTTGTCGAAGAACAAGGGAAGGCCGACTATCTCAAGAGTGAGCTGAAGAAACGCTCCCTGGAGTCCTTGGCCCGAAGCTACTCGATCGCCCCCGAAGCCAAGAACGGCGGCCTCGTTGGCTGGATCGGCAAGGGTGAGGTCGACTTCTTTGATCCTTTGTTTACAGCCAAAATCGGGGCTCCCAGTCAAATCTTCAAAACCCCTTTTGGGTTCCACATTGCCGTCGTTGAAAGAAAATCGCCTGCGACGACTCTTTCTTTCGAAGAGGTGAAATCGCGAATCGATCGTCAGATTCGCTCACAAAAAGAACAGGCCATTTTCACAGAATGGCTCGATGCGCAGCTCAGAAGCAGTCGCGTCTGGCGTGACTATAAATTGATCAACTCTTTAAGCGTTGATACAAAGTAGGGATGCGTTTAAGTCATCTTCTTTTCTCTGTTGTCATTGGTCATGGCGCCTGGTCCGCCGCTGAAAAAATTGATGGCGTTGTTGTCGTTGTAAATAATGAAGTCATTCTTGATTCCGACTATTCTCGTCTGGACGAAAAGCTTCTAAAGCCAGCTCTCATTGAAGATATTCTCTTGGCCGGAAAGAGCGTCGATGAGCTTAAAAAGAGTCGCGAGGCGAAAACGGATTATCTTGTTAGCGAAAGAATTCTTGATTCTGAGGTCAAGCGGCTGACTCTGACGGCGACTCCTGAACGGGTGGATCAAGAAATTAAGCAAATGGCCCAGCGATATAAAACGACCACCGATGAGATCTTAAAGGGCGTCAAGGCCGAGATGGGTTTTACGACAGAAGAGTATCGCCGTTTTCTTAAGACTCAGATTGAGCGCCAGTCCCTGATCGAGGCTGAAATTTCGGCTAAAGTAAGGGTTTCAGATGAAGAGGTCTATGCTGAGTACAGGCGTCGGAACCCGAATCATCGTCCCGTGATGTCCGAAGTTACCCTTTCTCATATTTTTTTGAATCCCAAAAAAGGGGGGGCCGAGGCCGCTCGTCAACGGGCCGCTCGAGCTCTCGTGCGCCTGAAGAATGGGGAAAAATTTGAGATTGTCGCTGAACAGGCCTCGGAAGATCCCAACTTTAACGGCGGGGGCCTTCTTGGAACCTTTAAGTCCGGCGAGCTCATTCCTGAGTTTGAACAGGCGATTGCAAGCCTGAAAGTCGGTGGCGTTTCAGAGGTCGTGAGTTCAAAACGAGGCTTTCATATTTTGAAACTTCTCGATCAGAAGGCTACGAAGGATTCCGACTTCGAAAAAGAAAAAGAGAAGATGCGCTCTCTTCTTATGGAGCGCCAGTTTGAGAAACAATTTTCGATGTGGTTGAAGCGTAAGAAAGAAGAAGCTTCCATCACTTACCATCAGAAAAAATGAAACTGTTTGCATTGACGTCAGGCGATCCAAACGGCGTTGGACTTGAAGTCACGGCAAAAGCCCTTGAAATGCTGGGACCCCAATCCGGCAGTCAGTTTGTGCTTTTCCGATCCTCTTCAAGTGAGATTCGCCAGCTCAAGCGGCTCGACTCCAAGTTTAAGAGAGTTACCGTGGGCTCTTTCGAAGAAGGCCTTCGATTTTTCCGACAGTCCCCAAATTCCAAGGTGCTTTTGGATCTCGAGCATCCCAAATCTGCGCCTTTCTGGGTTGAAGAAGCCGCGACCCTTTGCCACGAAGGAATTCTCAAGGGCCTAATCACGGCCCCCCTTTCGAAAACGCTGATACAGAAGGCTGGTTTTAAAGCCAAGGGTCATACGGAAATCCTTCAAAAAGTCACGGGGACCTCGAAGGTTCATATGGTTTTCGTGGGTGAGCATTTTTCCGTTCTGCTTGCGACGGGACACATTCCACTGGCCAAGGTTTCTAAGGCCCTGACAGCGAAAGAGCTGAAAGTCGCCGTCCAAAGTGCCCTCAATCTTCGAAAGATTTTGCCATCCCACAAAAGACGTAAGCCCGTTGCGATCTTAGGACTTAACCCCCACGCCGGAGAGGGTGGGATTTTGGGCCAAGAAGAACAGCGGATTTTCCAGGGCGCCTTGAAGGGCTTAAGCCCCGTCGTGGGCCCCCTTTCCCCCGATGCGGCCTTTTCAAAGGGTAACTGGGATCGGTTTAGCGTCTTTGTCGCCTGTTACCATGATCAGGGGCTTATTCCCTTTAAGATGATTCATGGAACCCAATCGGGCTACCACCTGACTTTCGGTCTTCCTTTTATAAGAACAAGTGTTGATCATGGGACAGCATTTGATATCTATGGACAAAACAAAGCCGATGGCCACTCGATGAGAGATGCCATTCAGGCCTGCCTAGAACTTTCGAGGTGAATATGCATAAGTCTGTAATCTTTCGCGAGTACGATATCCGAGGCGTCTACAACGAAGATTTTAACGATGAATTTGCCTATTTGCTTGGTAAGGCCTTCGTCACTTACTTGGCGGATTCAGGAGTGGAGTCTCCGCGAATTACCATTGGTCATGATGCTCGTCTTTCTTCACCCGCCCTAGTTCAGGCTCTTTCTAAAGGGATCCGTGAGTGTGGCGGAGATGTGATTCTCTTGGGATTGGTGACCACTCCTGTTTGCTACTTCTCAACCTTCGCTCTTGAGAATATCGGCGGGGCCATCATGGTGACGGGCAGTCACAACCCTCCCAACTTCAACGGCTTTAAGATTTCAAAAGGGCAGTGGACAATTTTTGGTTCCGAGATTCAAAAGCTCGGAAAAATTATTCAAGAGGGCCGCTTTTTATCAGGCTCCGGCACTGAAACGTCTCATGACATCAAACCCCAGTACTATGAGCGCTACCGTCAGGAATTCGGCGCTCTAAAGCCTATTAAGGTTGTTTTGGACTGCGGAAATGGCGCAGGGGGCTCAGTGGTCCGAGGTCTTTACAAAGCGGTCGGCCTAGAGCCTGTCATCCTTTTTGAAGAACCAGATGGACGATTCCCCAACCATCACCCGGATCCCACTGTCGAAAAGAATCTTCAGGATCTGAAAAAGAAAGTTCTCGAAACGGGAGCCGTCTGTGGGATTGGGTTTGACGGCGATGCCGATCGTATTGGTGTCGTCGATCACACAGGAAAGATGCTTTACGGTGATGAGCTGATGGTTCTCATCGCTCGCGCAATTCTCGCCCAGAAGAAGGGTGCCAAAATCATCGGTGACGTGAAGTGCTCAGATCGTATGTATCAAGATATCGCTCAACATGGTGGCCAACCCATTATGTGGAAGACGGGTCACAGCCTGGTTAAAGAAAAGATCAAGACGGAAAAGGCTCCCTTCGGCGGCGAAATGAGCGGTCACATTTTCTTTGCTGATCGTAATTATGGCTACGATGATGCTCCCTACGCAGGACTTCGATTGATTGAGATTCTCAGTCGCACAGGCAAAACCATCCCTGAGCTTCTTGCGGGACTTCCTCCTTCGTTCAACACACCTGAAATTCGAATCGATACGACCGAAGAGAAAAAGCTTTTGATCGTTGAAAAAATGAAGGAAGCCTTCCCCTCAAGTGGTTCCGATTACAAGGTGGATTTGACTGACGGAATCCGTTTGAGCTTCGAAGATGGATGGGCCCTTTGTCGATCTTCCAACACTCAGCCCGTCCTTGTTCTTCGATACGAGTCCAACACTCAAGCTGGACTGGATCGAATTAAGTCGCGCATTGAGCGCGTGGTGAATCAATACCTGTAATGAGAGACTTCGCGAGCAAAGGCCCCTATTGGCCAAGCCGCTTTCGCTTCGAACAAAGGTAATAAAAAAGGGAGCTCGAAAAGCTCCCTTTTTCTTTCTAAAACCCTGAAGAATTACTTCAAGCCAGGGATCGTCAAGAAAGCGATGATGAACGCCAAGATCACAAGAGACTCGATCAGCGCCAAGCTCAAGATCATGGGTGTGAACATCTTGTCAGTTGCGGAAGGATTTCGAGAGATCCCTTCCAAAGCTGAGCTCGCCGCTTTACCTTGAGCCGATGTTCCGCCAAAAACCGCGAGACCAATTGCGATAGCGGAAGCAATCGCCAAAAAGCCGCCTGTTCCTGTTGTTGTTGCTGCAGTCGCCGCAGTTGCTGCTTCTTGAGCTTGAGCCGCTACAGAAGCCAACAAAACCGTAAGCACGATTGCAAGTTTGTTGAAAGTTTTCATGTGGTGTTTCTCCTTCTTAGTTTTTTAATGATCGCTGGCCTGCGCGAGTGCAACATAAACCATTGATAATAAAGTAAAAACGAATGCTTGAATCATACAGACCAGAAAGCCAATCAGGTAGAATGGAATTGGAACTCCGATGGGCACAAGGTCTAAGAACACAGACAAAACCGTGTGGTCACCCGTCATCACGTTCGCAAGACGAAGACCCAACGTCAGTGGTCGAATCACGTGTGAAATTAACTCGATCACGAGCATCAACGGCGCAAGCCAAAGCACCGGACCCAAGAAGTGGGCCAGATAGTGTGTTCCGCCTTTTTTGATACCGATAAAATTATACGCCAAGAATGAAAATACGCCGAAGGCAAGAGTCGTGTTGATGTTTTCGGTCGCTGGAGTCATCCCGGGCAACACGCCGATGTAGTTATTCAGTAAGATGAAGAAGAAAACCGATGAGAAGTAAGGGACGTAGTGTTTCCCCTCATGGCCAATGACTTGATTCGCAAGTTTATAAATAAACTCCGTGATCAACTCAAAGACCCCACGAATAGAAAAGCGGCTTGTGGGCGTGACCGCCACTTGTCCTTGACCCAATTGCGCACGCGCGACCATTCCCAGCCCCACGCTTGCCGCAGTGGCAATTCCAAGTGTTGCGACATGCGCGTATTCGTGTCCAACGCCCGGGATAAGTTGAGTCCAATTAAATGACATTATTTTGACCCGTCTTTGTGTTTTTGCCCAAGATACCGAATAAGACTAATGCCACAGAGTTGGATAGGACACCAAGCACAAAAAACGCCATCGGCGCTACGGCGAGGGGACTTAGACTCCACAGCACAAGACCTAAAATCGCGTACTTACTTACAACAGCGAAGATCAGAGGGGCAACCTTTTTTTTGGTAAACACCAGGGCCCATGAGAGGTAAAGCAGAACAAAGTTGGCCGCTGAAAGAGCGACTCCTCCCCAGAGGAAAAGGGCGTAATAACGCATTGAGTCCTGCGTCGCTGAGAGCATCAACAGCGGACTGAAAACGAGTCCGACTCCAATCTGATAACCAAGAATTTTGAGTAGATTTCGAATCATTCGGGTGTTTTTTCCTGATTCATTTTCCGAAGCAATACGATCACTCGGTAAAACCAGCCCGCCAGGCCTGCAAAGATAAAAAGGACCGACCAAAGATTTTTCAAGGGGTAGCGCTTTTCGACTTCCTGTCCAAGGTACAGGCACGCAAGGGTGACAGCGATCAGCTCAAACCCCATTCCGACAAACACCATATACTTCTTCATTTGCGGTAGCCCCTTGCCCCTGGTTGGTTTCGGGCTCTTTCCTCAATCCGCTTAATCCGAAGCTCAAGATATTCTTTGGGCTCGTAGCGGTCTTTGATTTTTTCAAGAACTCCAAGAGCCTGCTTGTAGTCGCCCTTTTCTTCGAAAGACAAGGACAGCACCAGGTGCACGTTTTCTTTTAAAGATTTATCAGGAAACTTCGAGATAACTTCCTGAAAGATTTTTGCCGATTCGTCGAACTTCTTTTGCGCGACAAAAACGTTTCCCTTTAGCAATCGCGCTTGAAATTCGACCTCTCGATCCGACTTGAGTTTCAAGATTTCAGAAATTTCGCTTAAGGTTTGAAAGTAATTTCCCAGGTAATAGTAGCTTCTTGCGACCGACAGCTTATAAAACGCACGCTCTGAGTCCACGCGGCTGCTGGTCGAAAGTTTCGAGTACTCCACCGCCGCACGCTCGTAGTCTTGTAAGCTCTCGAAGTACAGCGAAGCCAGCTGCCTTTGAGCTTCAATCCGATCAGGTTCTTCGGGGGAGTATCGCACGATCAGCTGATAGTAGTGGGCGGCTTTCTGATAATCCTTAATTTCAAGAAACGAAATTCGAGCCGCTTCCTTCATCGCTTTTAAAGCGGTGTCGGACTGCTCATCTCGCTTAATGGCTTGTTCTAAATACTGGGCCGCTCGTCGAAAGTGTCCGTCTTGAATGAGGTCTTGAGCCTTTTTCAAGTCGGCTTCTTGCGGGCTCGTACAAGCCAAAAGCTGCAGAAGAAGGCCTAACGTCGCTAGCGACCTAGTGAGTCTCTTCACCGGCGCGTTCCTCATCCAAGATGACCGCAAGCCCTGTAACGAACTCCTGCTTCTCATCCAGATTGATAAGGCGCACGCCCTGCGTATTTCGACCCAAAATCGAGATGTCCGAAATCTTCATTCGAATCACCTGGCCTTGATCGGTCGAAAGAATCAGCTCATGAGTTGCGGCGACCTTTCGGGTTCCGACAACCACGCCCACTTTATCGGTGGTCTTTTGAGTGATGATTCCGGATCCGCCGCGACTTTGGATACGATACTCTTCGATTTCTGAGCGCTTACCATAACCTTTTGAGGTCACCATCAAAATGGTGTCTTTCGTGGCCTTTTCAAGGACCTCCATCGCCACAACGATGTCCTCTTTCGAAAGTGTGATACCTTTTACGCCGCGGGCACTTCGACCCATGGCTCGGACATCGTTTTCATTGAAGCGAATCGACATTCCTTCTTTCGTCGCGATGAAGATGTCGCTTTGACCGTCGGAAATCTTGCAATCCACCACGGCGTCTTCAAGATCCGTTGTGAGGGCAATAATCCCAGCCGTTCGTGGATTGGCAAAGGCATCCAAGGATGTCTTTTTGATAATTCCCTTTTCTGTCAGCATGACAACGTACTTATTTTCAACAAACTCCTCGACAGGAAGAATCGAGCAGACCTTTTCTCCGTTTGAGAGCTGAACCACGTTGGCTAAAGACTTACCCTTAGAGGTTCGTGTTCCTAGCGGAAGCTTATGAACCTTACACCAGTAAACCTTCCCCTTATCTGTGAAAACAAGAAGCATGGTCTTTGTGTTCGCCGTGAAGATGTCGGTCACGTAATCTTCTTCGCGCGTCTCCATGCCTTTGAGGCCTTTTCCTCCGCGCTTTTGAACTCGGTACTCGTCAATCGGAATGCGCTTGATGTAGCCCGTGTTGGTAATCGTCACGACCATTTTTTCATCAGCAATCAAGTCTTCATCTTCGATATCATCCAGGCTTCCGCTGATCTGTGTGCGGCGCTCGTCTCCGTAACGCTCACGAATCTCCTCAAGCTCTTTCGTAATGATCTTGTAGATTTCGCGAACGTCACTCAAAACAAACTTCAACCAATCGATCGTTTTCAAAAGTTCATTCAGCTCATCAATCAGCTTTTGTCTTTCAAGACCGGTCAAGCGCTGCAGTCGCATTTCAAGAATGGCCTGGGCCTGAGCTTCTGAAAAACTAAACTTTTCTTGCAGGGCCGCTTTTGCAGCCGTCGCTTCTTTCGAGGCCTTGATCGTTGCGATCACTTCGTCAATGTGATCAAGCGCTTTTCTAAGACCTTCTAAAATGTGCGCACGCTCTTGGGCCTTTTTCAGGTCATAAATGCAGCGCTTGGTGACAACATCTCGGCGGTGATCGACAAAGGCCGAAAGCATCTGTTTGAGATTGAAGGTAACGGGCTGGTTCTTGTTATCCAGCGCAAGCATGATGAGTCCGAAGCTCACCTGCATTTGGGTAAATTTATAAAGACGATTCAAGATGACGCTTGCGTTTTCACCGCGCTTCACTTGAATGACGATTCGCATGCCTTCACGCGAAGACTCGTCCCGGATGTCCGAGATGCCCTCGAGCGTTTTTTCACGAACCAGATCTGCGATACTT
>JBKDHV010000023.1:0-2817 GCA_046336915.1 Bdellovibrionales bacterium | reverse complement strand
TTGTAACCCCTGCCTAATTCGCGCCTGAACTGAATTCTTTAAAAGAAGTAATATCCTCCGGTCGAAGGAGTATCGAGATGACCGACCAGGCGGCCCAAATCATCGCTGAAGTGAATCAGATGCGCGAGCAATACCTCGCCGAGGTTGGCGAAGATCGACGTCGTGCATGGCCGAAATCCATCCGCGAGCGGATCATGGCGCTTGATCAGTTGAAACTCAATCGCAAGGAGATATCGAGACTCACGGGCGTACCTTACGAAACGATCATGCAGTGGCGGTACTACCAAAATAAGGTGGATCGCGGTTTCCATCAGGTTGCGGTCAGGGAGCCAAAGAATGCAACCGAAACGGTTACATCGCCGCCAAATCCAAAAGCGATCAATGTAACCGTCACGGTCACGACCCCAAGCGGATACCGGGTCGAGGGCGTCGCTGAAGATGTGATCCGAGTTTTAAATGGGCTTAAGGTGCTATGATGTTTTTGGATCGAAAGGGCCTTCGAATTTTTGTTTACCGAGAGCCGATCGACATGCGCTGCGGTTTTGAGAAGTTGCACTCGTATTGCGTGCACCAGATGAAAGCGTTGATGGATCAGGGGCATGTCTATTTATTTTTTGGGAAGAACCGAAAGCGCATGAAGCTTCTTGTTTACGACGGCACGGGCCTTGTGCTGATCGCAAAACGCATGGAACGCGGAAACTTCATGTCGCACACGGAACTCCTGGGCAGAAATGAGATCAGTCAGCAAGAGCTTCAGTTGATTATCCATGGCAGCGTGATCCGAAAACCTGTCGTGGATCGTTCGATGCAGGCCTCGACACCCGTGACGCAGAAAGCGGCTGCATGCGAAGCTGAACAACTTCGTATGCCGCAGCGGGAGTCGTTTGCATTGCCCACGGGAGCTAGCTCACACTTATAAGTGATGATGACTGAGCGCGAGCGCCAAATCCTTGAAAACGAAAAAGATCCCAGAGTGCTCCGCGCGCTGATCAACGATCTCGTCCAGCACAACCAAAAGCTTAAAAGCCGTATAGACCAAATCGAGCGCGAGAATGCGGAAAAGGATCAGGCGGCGTTCAATCTCGAAGAGCGCGTGAAACTGATGCGCCGGCAGGTTTTTGGAAAGAGTTCTGAAAAGCGTGTTGAGGCAAGCGATCGGCCTCGCGATAAAAGCCAAGAGGCCGCGCTTGTCTTCTCGCAAGCTGCGTTCCCCGCGTTTGAAACAAGAAGCGAACAACAAAAAGGTAAGGCCAAGGGAGGCGACTTAGAAGAAGTTGTCATCGATCATCATCCGACCGAGAAGGACCTCGTTAGCGAAGGCGAAAGCCGAGACGTTGATGCAGCTTCGGCTTCGCAGTGGGAAGACACCGGACTTTATGACGAGTCGATCAAAATAACCATAGTTGAACGCCGCTACGTGAAAGAGATCCACCGCCGTCACAAATACCGTCTCAAAGAAAAGTTCAATCCGAATCCAGAAAAAGAAGTGATCATTACTGCAAACGGTCCGGCGGAACTCCTCAAAGGGATGAACTACTCGATCGACTTCGTGGCCGCAGTGATTGCTGATAAGTACATCTCGCATATGCCGCTGGAAAGACAAACGCGAGAGATGGAGAGCTTAGGGCTCAGGGGCATGAAAAACAGCACGCTCTCGCGAATGGCGGCGCTGGGCGCCGCCGCACTCGAGCCGATGCAAAAGGCGATCTTGCGCCAAGATCTTCTGACAAGTGACCTCGGGCTTCACTTGGATGAAACGCCGTGGAAGATCCAGTGCAAACAAGAAAAAGACGGCTTCATGTGGGTGATCTCAAACCGCTATGGGAGTTACTACTTTTTTAAGCCGACAAGATCCGGCCAGGTCTTGCGAGAAAAACTGAACGGTTACGCTGGCCCGGTGTTGACCGACGGCTTTTGCGGCTACAACGTGGTCGCGGAACTCGGGATCAAGCAAGGTTACTGCTGGGCGCACGCAAGACGAGAATTTATTCCGCTTGAGAGCCACGATCCAACTGTGAAACCAATCTTGGATCTTATCGACGAGCTCTTTGCGATCGAACGTGAAGCGAAGACGCTCAATGATGTTGGTTCTTTGAGACTGGCGAAGAGCAAACCGGTTGTCGAAAAAATTAAAACTTTATTGCTCGAAGAACATCCGAGGTCGCGACCTGGAAGCCAGAAACGAAAAGCCATCGAGTACGTGACGAAGCGCTGGGACGGGCTCACGCTCTTTTTAACCGAGACCAAACTTCCTCTCTCAAACAATGAGGCCGAGCGAACAATCCGTCACGCCGTCGTCGGCCGGAAGAACTATTACGGTTCCGGCAACCACGTCGGCGCCGAGACTGCTGCGACGCTCTTCACCGTTATTGAATCTTGTAAGAAGAACGACATCGATCCGCGAACGTTCTTGATCATGAGCCTTCACCGCGCCGCCCGCGGTGAGCCACTCGAAACGCCGCTGGCGTATGCCCGCCGAATCCGATCAAATCAACCCGCGTAATACGCAGGGGTTACCACTTTACGAGCTCTACCATGGCCAACGTATCTTGCCGACAATAAATCAAAAGAGCTTCTTTCAAACTCTCCCTCTCCGACTGATCGGTTTGACCTCGTATAATTTTTTCTGCGGCTGCTCGCGCGTCAAGACCATCGGATATATACAAATTTTTATAGTTAAATTGTAAGCGCGCCATTTCGCCTTTTTGTCATGGCTTGCTTTCAGGTGTTAAGATGAGCTCGGCGAGTCGTTCGTAATCTTCAATTGTTTTGGCCTGCGGTATTTCAGTCAGTATTTTTGTCAGAGCTCGATAACAG
>JBKDHV010000022.1:0-65222 GCA_046336915.1 Bdellovibrionales bacterium | reverse complement strand
ATGCTATATTTACAACTGGATCAAGCTTTTGTGCCTTTTCGACGTGAATCAAATTTTGACGAATCTCAATCCAGTTCTTTTTGTTCGGAAAACCACCCATGACTCGTAAAGATTGATCCGTTATCTGCATGAGTCCGGCTGTGGTGCTCCCTTTTGCTTTTGAAGTTTTGCTAGGATCGAAACTGGATTCAACAGCGATCATAGCTTTAATTACTAGTGAGTCTAGATCTTTAGGAAAACTAACTCCTTGAGATTTCCAATACTCAAGCCAAAACTGAATGAGGTTATCATACTCCGCGCCTTTGCCTTCAAACCCTCTTATCTGGGCAAGTGCGGGATATTTTTTCTTTGAATGCCAAAACAAGAAATGAATGTTTTCTGCAAGCAAACCAGGGCGAATCTTGCCGCGATTCTTCCTGACATGCGCATCGACCCACATGACAGTACCTGACCGGCAAAGTCTTCTATGACCTTGAACAACATGATATCCTGGAGGGCACATCGCAGACGGATTTGGTCTTTTCAAAGCCCTATCCCTCGTTTTCACTCTCAAGGTCCTTTCGCTAAACAGGCAGATTCAAACTTTAGTATAGTCGGAAGATCAGCCCGGTAGCTAACTCAGATGAGGCATCACTCGCTTCATGTAACCATCAAAAAGTGGAACTGTAAAACTGTTGTCACCGTGAGATGGACTATAGATCATTCCTTTAGAAATAAGGGTTGCGCGAGTTGGCGCGACAGACTGGACGTCCTTCTTTAGGAGGGTCGCGATATCCCCCGAGCGATGAGGGCCAGGTCCAAGCTCCGCCATTGCGCGAAGGTACTTTTTTTCACTCGGAGTTAGGCGATCAAAACGAACGCGAAAAAAACTGGCGTCAAGTTCAGAAATGGCAAGTTGTGTGGCCGTCTGGGAATTTGCTGTCGTGATGACTGATCCGCTTGCACATTGCCAACTGTGCTTTCCCCATTCTTGAAGAAAGTAAGGGTAACATTTTGTTTTATCGAGTATTTCAGTAATCGCTCCTGGCTCAAAAGAAACACTAAGCTTTTTCGCAGGCGCTTCAAGAGCTAAGGTCGCGGCTTCTTGCGAAAGAGGACCTACCTCCGGATATTCGAACAGTCTTTCTGCGTAGGATTTTGCACGACCCGCTTGGCCAACTAATTGTGGTAGACCAGCTCCAACAAGGGCAATGGGGAGTTGGTACTGTGTGCATTTGTGAAGAGCCATAATCAAAGCGGCAAATTGTTCCTCTTGAATATACTGCACCTCATCGATGAAGAGCACGAGGGCTGTTTTCTTTGCTTTTGCAACTTTTCCGATTTCTAAGAAAAGCGCTACGAGATCGCTTTCCAGGTCACCTGAGTCGGCAAGGCCGGGTTCATGCCCTAGATCTAGACCAAATTCGACATCTTCATACTTAACCTTCATCGCACTCACGAATCCGCCAAGAACACGAAGCGCCTTCCGACCCAGATCGCGTGCTGTTGAAATAAGGTCAAGCTTGAGCAGAGCTGTTCGGAGCGAAGGAATGAGAAGTGCGGGCAGAGAACGCTTTTCTGGCGTCTCTATTGCGACGACGGAGAAGCCTCTGGCTTCTGCGTCCTGTGCAAGGCGAGTCAAAAGTACAGTCTTTCCTACGCCACGTAATCCGACTATTAGAAAGCCGCGGAAAGTGAGGCCATTTCGACATCGATCAAGTTGAATCGAAACTTTTTCTAAAAGCTCATCTCGCCCGGCAAGTTGAGGAGGCAAGGTACCAGCACCAGGGGCGTAGGGGTTTATTCTTGGATCCATAGTATAGGTAAGTTACCATAAGTTATGAAGAAAAGCTAACCCTTAGTAACTTCGATATAATTCAAGTTAAATGTATGTAATTATTAATATAATCTGACTCTCAGGTCCAGCGAAATTCTCTAGTTAAAGCTTACCTTCACCAAGAATCTCTCTTAAGTTCGCTTCTTCCGGCTGTTGGCGACTTCGGGGCGCAGGGTTTTGATTTGGTTCTTTTCGTTCACGAAGACGACGGTGGGTTTGTGAGTTTTCGCTTCGGCTTCGGAGAAATGGGCGTAGGCGACGATGATGACGCAGTCGCCTTTTTGAACAAGACGGGCGGCGGCTCCGTTCAAAGTGACTTCGCCCTTTTGGCCCTCGATCACGTAAGTGGAAAAGCGGGCACCGTTGTTGCAATTTAAAATATCGACTTTTTCATTCACTAACAGATTGGCGGCTTTGATCAGCTCAGGGCCCAAAGAGACAGAGCCTTCGTAGGTAAGATCCGCATCCGTCACATAGGCTCGGTGGATCTTCGATTTCATCATTTCAAGCATCATAGTGCACCTGCCGGATTAAGTTGAAGCGAGTGAAGAAGACCCTTTAAAACAAGGTCCGGGACAATCGCGTTGAAGATCTTTTCTTTCTCGTACAAGGACGAAAAGCCACCCGTTCCAATGATCAGGGGTTTTTCGCCCTGAAAGCACTCCTCTGTCAAGCGAGTTGCAATTTCGCGGATCGCCCCCAGATGGCCGTAGTACAGACCTGACTGGATGCTCTCGATGGTCGTGCGCCCGAGCGCTTCTTTCACATTTAGAATTTCAACGGAGGGAAGCTTCGCGGTTTTGCTTTCTAAAGACTCCATCGAAATTTTAAGGCCTGCGATGATGGCGCCGCCCAGATAGTCCTTTTCTGCGGTTAGCACATCAAATGTTGTCGCGGTCCCAAGGTCGACGATAATGGCATTTTTCTTCGGATAGAGTTTCGAAACAGCAATCGAGTTTGCGATTCGATCGGCGCCGACTTCAAGGGGGTTACGGTATTTAATATTCAGCCCGGTTTTGACTCCAGCCTGAAGGATAAACGGATTCATTCCGAAATACTTCGAGCAAGCCCCACGGAGCGAGTAGATCACGTCAGGAACGACCGAGCACAGGGCAATCTGCTGAATTTTTTCCGGAGCTACTCCATTTTCCCGAAGGACGGCTCGTAAAAAGATTCCGACCTCATCGGACGACGAGCCCTGTTTTGAATTTCGTCGAAAGCTTAACTTCATTTTGTCGTTTTCATAAACGCCGCCGAAAATCTGACTGTTTCCGACATCAAGAGCGAGAATCATAATGGGCTCCAATCTGGGAAGAAAAGTATTGGGCAAGCTCGGGAACTCCTGTCGCAACAGAGCGCGAGTCCGACTGAAAAACTTCAAAACGATGCGACTCCCGGCTTTTCAAACTCGAAACATCATTCTGAACAACAAAATCAGTTTGCGAGGCCTTTTGAAGCGTTTGGACTTTCGAAAGAACCGCTGACTCCTCAAGACCCGAGGTGAGCTTAAAGCCCACCAGCTTCACGTGACGATTCTGCGACCAAGCTTTCAACTGATTTAAAATCTTCGGATTACGCTTCAAACGAAGAGTCAAGTCTTCGTCGGACGAAATTTTTCCAGGCTTAGCGTCCACGGAAAAGTCGCTGACGGCCGCCGCATGAAAAATCCAGTCAAAAGACTCTTTTTGCAACTGATCCTGCAAAAGTTTTTCAAGGGACTTCGTCGTATCGAAGCGATGAACTCGGGAAAGGTGATCGGCCCGAACGCTCGACGAAACGGCTAAATCGAGCGTCACATCAAAACCCAGTTCAGAAAAATGCGTGGCCAGCTCCACGCCCGTGCGCCCTGTGCTGGCATTGCCAAGGTAGCGCACATCATCTAGGGGCTCGCGAGTGCCCCCGGCAGTGATCAAGATTTTGGGAATTCGCAAGGGCGGGCTCATCGACGGCCCAGCAGATGGACGTTCCGGAACGGACTGGGATTCCGAAAGGGCATGAAGCCGTGGTTCGATTTCGCTCCAGAGCTGATCGGGCTCAAGCAGGCGGCCATAGCCCTTCTCGCCGCAGGCGAGAACTCCTGAGGCGGTTTCGAGGACCTGCAGTCCCAGGGCTTTTAGCTTTTGCAGTGAGGCTTGGGTCACGGGATTCAGATACATCGCCGTGTTCATAGCGGGGGCCACGAGGAAAGGTTTTTTAAATTCGTGCGCCAGAAACAGAGTGGTTAAAAGATCGTCCCCGATGCCTGAGGCGCAGCGATTCAAGAAATGTGCGCTCGCAGGGGCAGCCAAGATCAGGTCGGCCCAACGTTCGAGCTGGATATGATCCATGGCGTGACCCTTTTCCCAAAGATCCGAGTGAACCTTTTCACCCGTGAGCCCCTCAAGAGTCGCCTCGCCAACAAATTTCAGGGCCGACGCAGAGGCCGCCACTTTCACATGAATCTGGTTCTTCACGAGAAGTGAAATCAGGGAGCACGCCTTGTAGGCGGCAATCGAGCCCGACATCAGAATCAGAATTTTCTTTCTAGATTTCGACATTATCAATCAACCTCGTCGACCCCAAATAAACGGCGGCCAGTCGTCGTCCACCCAAATCTTCCACGTAATCCACCTTAAAACCAAGTTCCTGCAGGCGAGCCGAAGCCTCGGCTGCACTTGCCGAGCCGGTCAGAGCTCGATACAGCTCGGGGGCCTTTTCGCGCTCTTCGGGGCTCAAGCGAACATTTCGAGAACTCAACGCAAGCCCCGAGTCCTCGCGAACTGTGGGAACAGGGACGATCTGCACGTCCAGAAAGAAACTCTTGACCATCCCTTGAATAAGAGTCAGCTGCTGGAAGTCTTTTTCACCAAAGTAAGCCCGGTGTGGTTTCACCAAGTTCAAGAGCTTCATCACGACACTTAGGACCCCATCAAAGTGACCCGGGCGATGGGCCCCGCAGAATTTTTGGGAAAGTTCGTTTTCGGTCACTTTGTAGGCGTAGTGATCGGGATAAAGCTGTGGATAAGTGGGTAACCAAATAAAATTCACTCGATTTTGTTCAGAAATCTTAATATCCCCTTCTAAAGTGATGGGATACTTCTCAAGATCCTCTTTGTTATCAAACTGGGTGGGGTTTACAAAGACACTCAAGAAGACCCACTCATTTTCCTCTCGGGCTCGCTTTAGAAGTTCGGCATGGCCCTTGTGCAGGGCTCCCATGGTGGGCACAAAACCCACGGAGCCCTTCAGTTCAGCTCGGGTTTTACGAAGTTCTTCAAGGGAGCGAAGGATTTTTGTCATGAATAACTCTCCTTCGAGCTGGGAAAGTCTTTTGTCACGACGTCCTGGTGAAATTTTCCAAGAGCGCTCTTCACAAGTTCGGATCCGTTCAGGTATTGGCGCAAGAATGTGGGTTTGAAACCCTCGTTCAGACCCAAAAGATCGTGAAGCACAAGAACCTGGCCATCCACCTGAGCCCCAGCTCCGATGCCGATGACGGGGATATGTAAGCGGGACGAAATCTCCTGCGCCAGTTTCGACGGCACACATTCAAGAACGAGAGAAAAACAGCCCGCTTCTTCTAAACGAAGGGCGTCGTCGAGAATCATTTGATGAGTCTTTTCATCTCGCCCTTGAACTTTGAAGCCCCCAAGCGCGTGGATCGATTGAGGCGTCAGCCCCAGATGCCCCATGACGGGAACTCCGGACTGCACGATGTGGTGGACAAGTTTCAAGTGCCCGCGTGCCCCCTCAAGCTTGAGGGCTTGAGCTCCGGCCTTCATCATGACTTCGACCGAGTTCATGTTCGAGGTCAAAGACTTGCGGTAACTTAAGAATGGCATGTCCCCAATCACAAGTTTTCGAGGAGCCCCCGCAACCACACTGCGAATGTGATCCGCCATCATTTCAGAGGAAATATTCAAGGTCGTCTTTTGACCGTGCATCACCATCGCGGCCGAGTCGCCGACCAGAATGGCATCGATGGGCGTTTCGTTGATCAGCTTTGCAAAGGTAAAGTCGTAGCAAGTGACCATCGAGATCTTCTCTTGCTTTTGTTTTTTTGCGACGAAGTCTTGAATCGTCATGACAGTCCTTTCCGAAGCTGCGAATAGAGCTCGCGCGAAGCTCCTGATAAAGCCTCTTCGTTTTTCTGAATCGTCGCCCGATCATTCCGAGCCCAGGGCCCAGTCAGTGAATGCTCAGGATCCCTAATAAAATTCTCGGCGATCTGCTGAAGATAAGAATCGAAACTCGCGGAGGGAACCCCTTGCGCCATCAGTTGGGCGCGTGCGGCCTTCCACAGAGTTTGCGTTCCCGCCGCGGCCAACACGCACCAAGCGTGATAGAGAGCCTTTTCTTCCGGTCGCAGGGGAAAACTAGGATTTGGCAGCTCAGGCAGACAATCTTGCAGACTTGAAGTTCCGGTGACCGCAAAGCCAATGCGCGGATAAAATTCATTCGGGAAAAGACGATCGGCAAAGCTCATCAGCGGATGGCACGCAATGAGTCCCGGAAGATGAAGGGCACCGGAAAAGTGAACCACAACAAGATCGCGCTTTTTCAAATGCGTATCAAAAAAGGGCTGCAAAGCTTGATCCGAAATCGCGAGCAACACCGTCGGGCGTTTTTCGAGCGCCCGATCAAGAGTCTCGACAGACTTCTGTCGGTCCCAGTGGTCAAAATGAAGTCCAATTGTATGAAAGTAGAATTGCAGGTGGCGGCTTAGCCGGCCGGATCCGATCAGTAAATAAGATCTCGAAGACGAGTCTTGAACATTTTTTTTCATATTTCCCGGTACCTGTCCTAAGGATCAAGTCCAAGCCCAGATGTACTCCCCTTTAAGGTGAATGTAAAGACGCTCCGAGGGCGCAGCTCGCGCCTATTGGATTTCAGAGCGAAGCGGCTTTCAGCGCGCTAGACCTCAGATCGAAATCACGTTAAATCCCAGCCATGGGAAAACTCTATTGGTCTTGTGTTGTTCTAGTCGTGCTTGTGGGTCTTGGCATTGTGATCACCTTTGGTTTAAAGGGAAAGACCGTTCCCAAGATCAAGTGGTCGCACTTTGCGGATGCACAAGAGGCGTCTCAAGCTGTGCAGGGGCGACTTCGCCAAGAGCTTCTAGGCTCGCGACTGCTTTTTGTGGGACCCCATCCTGATCGTCCCTTGCATGTAGAAACGGCGGCTTTGTTGATTGAGGCTTTTCGTCGCGAGAGTCCCTCGGTGGTGATTGCCGATCCCAGGCTTCTCGAGAAAACAAATCTGAAGGCCGATGTCAGTTTGGATCTAATGGCTGAACGTGACCGATTTCTCGAGGGAATTTCGAAAGTTCCGGCTGACACACGCATCCTTGTTTTGGCTCCGAATATTTACGTGACTCATCTTCTTCCCGATTCGCCCGTGAACGGAATGCTCGAGGACCTGGCGGCTTGGCGCTATGGGGTTTTAAGTTTCATGACGTTCCCCGCATCCCGCGATCAGGAAGCGAACTTTGAGTTCACCTGTCGAACAGGGGAGGCGGCGGTTTCGGGCTTTTCGGAACTTGGATGTTTTATTCAGGGGCAGGCACGGCCTCACTATCCGAAAGGAAGAATTCCGACAAAGACCTCGGGCTTTTTGAATCATGTGAGAATGCACGAGTTCATGTTCTTTTTGGGCCAGTAGAAGACCCTCCAGCCAGTTCTTGGGAACCGTCAGTCCATTTCGACCCTTAACGCATGCTGTCCAATTTTCCAGAGATGGTTAGGAATGCAATCTCGAGATGACTTCGTGACGGGAATTCGGGAAACAGCCGCACAAGGACAGACCAACATATAGGCTGCAAATGGGTGCAGCGTTTCTACAGGGCTCCGGAAAGCCCGGTCTATGGGGGATTCATGAATCGCATCGCTTTACTCGTACTTGTTTTTGCGACACAGACGTTTGCCGGCATGGGCGAAGACTTCGCAAAACTTAAAAATTCAGGCTCGGACTACACAGTGGTCGGCACCATCTGTGAGGACGTCACGAAGCTTCGTTTTGAAGAAGAGTTTCCGTCAACTAAGTTTGAAGTTGTCACAGGTGTTGAGTACAACGACGGAAATCGAACGATTGGTGAGCTGGATGTAGTGGTCTTCGATCGCTTGACTCAAAAAGCCGTTCGCGTTTCTGAAGTGAAGTGTTGGAAAGATATGAACGGAGCCTTGGCGAAAGCGCGCAATCAGCGTCAACGTTTTATCAATCACTTGAAATCAAATCTTCCCATTTACTTCCGCTCGCTGCGTTCTCAGCACCAGTTTAAAGAAGCCAATTTCTTGAGTGTTACGGACTTTGCGGCTGTTGCTCAAAAAGGATCAAAGGCTGTTGGCTTCGAGCGCGAGCTTCCCTATGAATTGCGCGAGCTCATGCAGCTTCGTCAGATGATGATCAGCTGCCAAAACCAGCGCCAGTGCGCTCGTCCACAAATGTCTCGCTAAAAGAGTTAACGACGGGCCTTCGGCTGACAGCGCGGAAGGTCTTTCACGCTAAAGCTTCTATCGTCCAAAACACCTGTGTGAACCGAAGAGGCCACTTCGGCCTCTTTCGCGCCTAAGCGGTGAAGTTTTAGAATGAAAATCGACTTCTTACGGCGTTCAATTCGGTAGCCCTTCACAGACATTAAGACCGTGTACTGCCCGTAGTAGCCAATTTTAGAATCGAATTGAGTTTCGTACTCGTCCACCCGATGTCCGTTTGAGTCTTTGAAGGTGAGGGCCTCAATCGTGATTCCGGGCGTGACTTGCGGGCTGAAACCGAGAGCCTTCAGGCCTTTTTTCACAGCGTCGGTTTGAGATCCTAGGCTCGGCATAAACAGAGCGCAGTCTCGCACACCAACCCGTTGACCGTCGTAAAATACAAGCTCAGCCGTGACTTCCGTGGAATTCGCCGCACTAGCCTGGACGGCCATGGCAAAAATCAGGCTGCAAATCAGACAGTAGAGAAGCCATTGTTTCACGTAAACCTCCAGGACGTCAGAGCCCCTGTGGCCTTTGTTGCAATCCGATCGCCAGGGCCAATCTCAGATTGAGACACTCGTTTCAAATTGGATTCAGATGAGACCTCGAAAATCATGAGCGACTGCCAAAGCGTCAAACTGCGGCTTGGAGAAATGAATCACTGAAGACGTAATTAAAATGTGACGATCCCGATGACCGAGCTAGCGGTAGCCATGGCTAGAAAGATCAGAGTTACGATCTTTGAAAATCGACCTCGGGCGACAAGCCAAGAGATTCCAATCTTGGCAATAAGGCTTGCGGCGATTGCGATCAGAAGACTGATCGTGGCCATTTGTTGGGTCGTAGCACCCTGTTTAAAAAGTGTGGCGGTTGCAAGTGAAACGCCGTGAAGTTCAAAAAGGGCAGTCAAGAAGGTCACGATGAAAGTGACCTCTTCTCCGAAGGCCCGTTTAGTTAAACTGATTCCCCCAAGAATCAAAGCGAGCAGAAGGGACAAGCGCAGCACACCCTTTAGATCAAGCGGGGAGCGCAAAACTACGCCCGCAAGTGGACTTTCAGAGCTGGCGGGCGACCGACGAGAGATCACAAAAAGGCTGAGGGTCCCGACCACGAGGGCGGCGCCAACAGCAGGCACTAAGGTCTGAACCAAATCCAACGAGATCAGCCCCACAATCAGGAGTAATTGCAGTAAGGCCGCGATTTTGGCGACGATGCACAGTTTTAAGAGCGGCAAGGCCAACTCCGGGTGCTGCTGGCTTCGGCGGGCCGAAGACAACATGACCGCGGTACTTGAAACAAGACCGCCAAGAAAGCCTGCGATCAGAACGCCTTTGTTTTCGCCGATGCTCTTGACCAAAACGTAACTTCCGAACTCAAGAATTCCGAGCGTTAGAATTAGGTAACCGAACTTTCGAGGATTGAAGATTCCCCAAGGATCTAGGGTCGCATCCGGTACGAGATTCAAAACAACTACGGCGGCTAGAAACAGAATGAGGGCCGCCTCGATCTCTCGGTGAGTGAGCGCTTTTGTGAAACGATGAAGCCAGGTCTTTGAAAAGAGCATCAGCGTTAGCACGGGCCCTAGGAGGGCGGACAGAACGGGGCTTGTGTGAGAGATGTAGCCTAAACAAAAAACAAAGACTGCCGCAAACTCTGTGGTAAGACCCCAATCGGCCTTCTTTTGACTCATCCGGATCTGGTGCGCATACGAAATAAGAATAAGGCTTAAGGCAAAAATCGCGATGATCGCCGACATCCAGGCTTGCTCAAGACCGCCGGCGACCGCGCCGAGCAGGCTGATCGATGTAATCGTGCGCAGACCCATGGCCTTGATTGGATGTTTATTGCGCTCCCGCTCAAGGCCTACTAGGAATCCCACCACGAGTGAAATTAAATAGGGCTGCAAATCCATAAGTCGCCTTTAGCGTAGCACTGATTGTTTGTTAGGAAAGGGGGCGAAACAGTGCGTTGATAGGGGACGATGGCCCGCTCACATTTGAGGATCGGTGAAAAATGAAAAAGCCAGGTGCGGGCACCTGGCTTTAGACAGATTCAGATGATTTTCTTAGCGTCGAGACGCTCGGCGAGCCTTCATCAACTGGAAGCCTTGAACGTACTGTCGGTACTCATTGGCCTGAGTCTGATTGGGAGCCGATGTTCGGTGGTTCTTCAACTTACAAGAGCCTTGCTTGACGAGAAGGAACCCGCCAACATTCGCCTCTTCACAAGCGAACTCAGCAGCGCAGCCCTTTCCGTACGGGCGACACATCAAAGAGTTTCCGCGGAATGTGTCCACCGTCTTCTTCTGATCGACAAGGGCCGCCTCAAGGTCCGCGACGCACTTTTCGACTGTGTAGCCAACCGGTAACCGCCGAGTGTCCATTCCGTTCGGGCACAGGATGTCTTGAGCCATCTTTTTGTAGGTCGCAAGGTCGGAACTGTAATCCGCGTAGACCGAACCCACTTGGTTCACAAGTCCCGTGGCCATACCTTCAAGGCAAGCCTCTTGAGAAATCGGAGTTGGGCATACGAAGCGGTAAAAACCCAGTCCGCCTTCACGGAAACTTCCCCAGTAGCCAACGTAGGACACGTTGTCGGGCTTCATGCGAACACAAGGAATGCTGTTACAGCTTTGCGGCGACTTGAATGAAATTCGGTTCATCCCAATTCGACGCTCCACCAGATTTCCTGCATTGTTCTTCGTCAACGGAACGTTTCCGGGATAGCTGTGATAGAAACCCGCTCCGATGGGCGTGTTATCAAAGAAAAGCTCCTGGAAGGCGCTTGATGTGTAAGACCCGGCGACTGGAATCCCCCACTGGCGGGCAATCGCAGGAGCCACCGTGATCGCTGTGTTGCAACCGTGGAACCAAGCATAAGCTCCAGGCAAAAAGCGGCCGGCTAAGCTTTCAAGTTCAGAAGTCTGGCTGACGCGGTTGTTGATCTTATCCAGAGCGTTGGATCCATCCAAGATCAAGCCGTAAGATCCAGTACTGTGACTGTAGATGTTTAGCGAAGCAATTCGATCAAACGCTAACAACTCGTTCGTCAAGTTCCCTGTTGAAAGTTCTTTTTTGTGCTCGACGAAGTTGCGGAAGCCCCACTTCGACATCATCTCTTGAACCGAAGTTGCGCCCCAGCGTTTTACGAAGTTCTTGGTGATTTCGTTGCTATCATTCGACACTGCAATCAAAACGATCCGATCACTTGGATTAACATCCAGAATTTTGCGAGCGTGAGCGGCTGCCGACATATGGAACTGAAGACCTAGTTCATCACCTTGAGCGGCAACAAGAATATGAGTCGCTCGCTGAACTTCTTGGCCTCGGACGATCTCGGTCGGCTGATTGCCAGAGTTCAGATAGGTCGCCACGAGATAATCAGCTTTGGCGGCACAGGACAAGAAAAGGCCCAGTCCAACGGATACGATTTGAGTGCGTTTCATGTCATCCTCTTTTCAATAGAATCAAACTCTTATTACTTCTTTTCTTCGGCCGACAACTCAAGAGCGACCAAAGCAAGCTGTTCAACAGAAAGATCTTGAGCGTTGAACTTCGACTTCACCATATTGACGGCCGCTTGGGCTGCGGGAGTCAAAGCACCTCGACCCTGCAGGAACGCGATCAGGTCAGATTCCGCGTTCACAAGAATCTGCTTGTCGAAGTCCATGTTCTGGCTCTTTTCTTTTGCTGTTGAAAGAGCTGTTTGAGCTGTAGAATTGGCAATCTCATTGGCATTGGCCTGAGAAAAAACGGCGGCTAAGATAAGTCCCATCATAATTGCTTTCATAAAATCTCCTCTGCTAACGTTCTTAAAATCAAAGTCATACTAAAAAAAATCAAACTTGTTTTCACCTGTAATGATTCTGACGCGTGTAAAATTTAGTGTTGAACTTCTTTTCGTTCTCCAGGGTTTTTATTCGTGCTCGCGGCGTTTTTTTCTTCGAGTAACAATTTTCGGTACTTGCGCAATAAGTTTCGCAAACCTTCTTCTGTCGGGCGGATCTCCGAGTTAAGAGTGTTATCGAAGAATTTCCCGATCAAATCCGTTGCGGCCTTGTAGATTTCGGAATGAAGCTTCGACTGTGTCTGAAGCTCCTCTCGAATCAAGTTTTGCTCTGTGGAATTTGGAAGGCCGTACCCAGGAATCCGAGTCATCTTGTAGGGCGCTGTGAAGGCCAGTTGAATCGCCTCGAGCTTCGAAGCATCGACGGGAGGGATGGGGAGCTGGACAAGCTGATTCAAAAGACGCTGGCGATGGCGGACTAACGAGGACTTCTCAAGAGAATGCTGACTGAGCAGTTGGCTTGCCTTCGGGGTCGAGTTGACAGAATAAAGCCGATGCCGCTCTTCAAAAGAGCTGTCTAAGAAAGTCTCAAGCTTCTGGGATTCAAGGCCTAGATTTCGTAGATCCCACTCGAGCTGGTGGCGACGGCTGGGAAAGATTTGCGCCGAGCCTACAAGCTTTTCGGCTTGTAGACGTTCGAGTACTTCAGTGGGTTTCAATATCGGCCGCTGGTCCAAGAGAATTCTTCCTAACGACATCTGTAAGAAGTTAAAGGTTTCAACGGCGCAGTTATTACTTAAGAAGTAGTACTTCCCATCATAAGACCAGTGTGTCTCGAGGGCCTTGAGGCCCACGTTTAACTTTTGGTCCTCTGTTAGGACAAGGGGATAGGACAGGAGCTCTCGCAGCTCACCTTCCGTGTACTCCTCTTTTACTTGTGGAAAGGGCACAATGAAAAGGCGTGACGGGTAACGGCCAATCAGTCCATACCAATTGTTAATCTGGGGCGTGTTCACAAAGGCCCGGTAGGTTAAAACAAGATGGTAGATCTCATCTTGAAGACACTCGGGGCCCACTTGAGTTCGATGGGGCGCACA
The DNA here is from genome assembly GCA_046336915.1 of Bdellovibrionales bacterium. Taxonomy (GTDB): domain Bacteria; phylum Bdellovibrionota; class Bdellovibrionia; order Bdellovibrionales; family Bdellovibrionaceae. Next base: position 52,074 of record JBKDHV010000022.1, on the reverse strand, counting down.
GGTCACCAATCGGAGCATGGAGTGGCCCCAGCGGGACATCGCAGATTTTCCCGAGCCGGCGTGCAGATAATCGATTCGATAAATGCGGCGAGGATCGACTTGCATAAAAACGTCTTCTTGAGCGAAGGAGTTGTCATCCGCAAACACGAGGGATTCGCGGCACAGGCGAAACTTATTCAGACCAAACTCTTGATCGAAGTAGCGAGTGAGAGAGGGGCGCCGGCATGTGTAGTCCGGGTCGACAAGATAGTGCTCAACATTCACAGCGAAATGCTCTTGCAGGTTCTTCAGCTCGTAAGGGTTTGGACTTCGATACTGAAAGTTGTTCTTCGAGCTTAAGGACCCATCCTGAAAGCCGCTGGGGTGCCAACCGGCCAGAGCCACGTAGTCGACCCGGGTCGAGACTCGTGTCCATTGCTTTAACCGCAGCGAGCATTCCGGCGTCAGCTGAGCCGCCTCAAACTGCTGCTGGTCCGCGCACACCGAGCGCAGGGCCTTTTCGTTTTCGCTTGGCGACCAGTTGAGATCGTAAGCGTGGGCAACTTCATGAAGCACGGTCTTCACGGCTTCGCGGGCGGATTCCGATCCGGGGCCCTCGAAAGCTTGGAGGAGTCGCCGATTCAAGATGATGACCTTTCGGCGGGCCAGGCGTCCGTGGGTTTGCTCACCCAAGTCCTCAATTCGCACTTCAAGTCCAGCCGGGAGGGCCTCGCGAATTTTCAAGGGCAAGTAGGATTCGGCTTCCGTCAGAAGCTGAACAGCCGGGGCGGGAGCATCTGCAATTCTAAAAAAACGGGGGCCGGCAGCGGCGGTCAAGGACCATCCAAAAAGGACAACTGAAAAAAGGCTCCCAACTACGTTCCACGGCATGAAAGTACAAGTAGCAATCACAGAGCCATCTTATGGAAAGATCGATGGAAAGCTGGTGGAATGGAGACCGTTCAGGTGTCTCAAAATTAGACAGATCGACGATTTTGGGGTCGCAAGTCCTGCGAGTCCAAATCGAAAAACGGGGGCTTTCTTATTCCTCGTGCTCGTGGCTGAGGGGGCGACGAGGGGCGCGGAAATACGTGCGAGGTGAGAGCTCAAGCATATCGCTGAGCTTCGCCATGTAAACGCAGGCGTAGCGATCAACTTGGTAGGCCAAGTAGCTTTCTTCGTTTCCGGCGCGCATGAGTTGTCCCCACTGCGGATTGTAGAGCATCTGCTGTTTTTTGATCAGGCCCGAGATTTGGGTGTCGATTTCGGTGATCTTCTTTTGCAACTGATCGACTCGAGTCTCATCGACTTTGGTTCCTTCGAATTTTTCCGTCATCAGATTTGTGAGCTCCTCTTCCATGGGCTCTTTGGTCTTCATCAGGCTCTCAATTTCGCGAATCAAAGGCTCGGCTTGGCGATTGCGGTCGACTTCTTCGGCCACTTCTTCCACCACCATCGCGGTTCGCCAGTTACAGTCTTTTTTCAGTCGAAGGATGTCGCCGTAAATGTGGTCCCCGATATAGAGAATGTCATCCCCGTCCAATCCCAAATCATTTGTAAACTGGCGAGCGTTCCCGCCTTGGTAGACGCCCGGTGCGAGCTTGTCATTCCAGTTGGTCATCGAACCATCCAAAGGATTCACACGCAGATACTTCGCGTTTTCGTAGAAGAATCGCGGTTTCGAGGCAAACGTGATCACCATTTCAAAAAGTTCCAGCCAGGATTTGTGCTCTTTCAGAAAAGGATTGATCGCGTAGTCCAACAAGAGCTTCGAATAATGAAAATCCGAGTTTGTCAGAATAAAAATCTTTTTCCCGTGACGCTTGAAGCGCTCAAGACCGCGCACAACACTTTCATCTTTGATGATGTACTTCTCAAGATTGTTTCGAACTTCCGTCTTCAGGGTTCCATCGCGATGAGCTTCATCCAAAGCATCCAGGACATCGTCGGCAATCTTCGGATACTCAGGGTAGCGACCTTGAGTGTCGGCATCTTTAAGTTCCACGATCTGCGCGAAAAGAACAGCTAGCGACAACGAGAAGAATGTATCGATGGAAAGATAGTTTCCGGTGCCAAGATCGATGTACGTAGATTTATAAATCTTCTGGTGGTTCTTGTAATCAATCGGCTTTAGACCGTGATAGGACGCGCGAATCGCGGTGTAGCGGTTCAGTTTTAAAAGATTCCCTTTTTGTCGATCGACGATCAAACCTCGGATGGCGAAGTTGTAATCGAACTGAAGTCGTCGAAGGGCTTCGGGGTAGCCTTTGTTTGCAATCAATTTATCAATGATGATGGAATGAGAAAGTCTTTCGAAGTTTTCGCTATTGTAGCGGACCAAGGTGTGGTCCATGTCGAGCCCGATGTATTTAATTTTTTTCAGATTCAGAGTGCGATTCACATATACTTTTTGTGTCATAATCTCCCTTTTTCACTCGCAGCCCAGATCTTTTATGATATGACTAAACCCCATGGCTCACAAGAAGGAAGAGCTCGACGCTCTGAATCCCGATCAATCCCAGGCCCTCGACCTGCTTAAGTCCGGCGAAAACGTCTTTCTGACGGGGGGCGCGGGCTGCGGGAAATCCTTCGTCATCAAGCATTTCACGCGTGATCTCGATCCTCGGCAAATGCCCATTCTTGCGAGCACCGGAGCCGCAGCGGTGTTGCTTGGAGGCCGCACTTTCCACAGCTTTTTTGGCTTAGGAATCATGGAGGGCGGCCCTGAGGCCACGTTTCAGAGAGCCTCTCAGGATCGCCGCTTGATGAAGCGACTGAATGAAGTCGAAGGTGTGATTTTAGATGAAGTGTCGATGATCTCGGGCGAAGCACTGAAGCTTGCAGAAAGTTTAGCGCGAAAAGCTCGAGATTCCGAACATCCTTGGGGCGGCTTACGAATTATCGCAGTCGGCGACTTTGCCCAACTTCCCCCCGTGACGCGACAAGGACCTCGCGACTGGGCTTTCAAAAATCCCGTTTGGGAGCGGACAGGCTTTCTAAGTTACCGGCTGACTCGCAATGAGCGAGTGCAAGATGAGATGTATCTAAACGTCTTAAACAAAGTTCGACTGGGCGAAATGGATGAAGACGTCCGTGATTTTCTGAATCGCCATCAATTCGTTCATGACGAAGAGTGCCCGGCCACGCGTCTTTTTCCTCGGCGTGAGCAGGCCCTTCAGTACAACTTGAAAAAGTTGGGTCAACTTCCAGCTGAGGAGATCGCCATTGACTCGATCTACTTCGGGACCGAGCGCCACCAAGAAATCATGATGAAACAGGGCCCGGTTCCGCAACGACTTGTTCTGAAAGTGGGCGCGGAAGTTCTTTTCATTCAAAATGATCCGAACAAACGTTGGGTGAACGGAACCCGCGGCACGATCGTGCAAATCGAGGATGACAAAATCATCGTTGAAAAATTTCGAGGCCGAGATGTCACTGTCGAAAAGCAGCAGTTTAGCTACCTGGATGCGGATGGAAATGTTGTGGCCTCGGTGATTCAATTTCCTTTGGCGCTGGCTTACGCCACGACGATTCACAAGTCTCAAGGGGCGACTCTGGAAGAGCTCTGGTGTGACCTGTCGAATCTGTGGGAGCCCGGCCAGGCCTACGTGGCCTTGAGTCGCCTGCGTTATGCGCGAGGTCTTAAGATTCTGCGATGGACGCCGCGATCAATTCAGATCGACCCCCAGGTGAAGGACTTTTACTTGAATTTGGCTTAGACCCTGACTAACGTGACAAGCAGAATGTCACCCCAGGAGGATCCATGGTCGAAACCACCCAAAACCCCGTAGGCCTTGATGGCGTGAGCTTTGTTGAGTACTCAGCACTTGAGCCCTCAAAACTGAGCTCGCTGTTTACGCGAATGGGATTCAAGGAGGTCGGAAAATTTGGCAGCCGAAATATCCGCCTGTTCCGACAAGGATCGATCAACTTCATTTTGAACTGTGAGCCCGAAACCTTTGCGACGGGTTTTGCAAAACTTCACGGCCCTTGCATTTCCTCGACAGGGTTTCGAGTGGCGGACGCTGACTTTGCTTTTAAAACCGCCGTCAATCGCGGCGCCCGTCCCTACGAAGGTGCCGACGCGAAAAAAGGCGCGACACCCTTTCCCGCAGTTTATGGAATCGGCGACAGCCTGATCTACTTCGTCGACGAAAAGAATTTCCAAAAGCTCGAATCTGAAATCTTCAAAGTTCCGGCTCAGGACAAGGCGCCTCAAGGTGTGGGTCTTCTTGAAGTGGATCATTTTACGAACAATGTCCCCCGAGGGGAAATGCAGAAGTGGTGCGACTTCTACACGAATGTGTTTAACTTCCGCGAAACGCGCTACTTTAATATCAAGGGGCAAAAAACAGGCCTTGAGTCAAAAGTCATGCGCTCACCCTGCGGAAAGTTCTCGGTTCCCATCAATGAGCCCACGGAATCGAAATCACAAATTCAAGAGTATTTAGATGAGTACAAAGGCTCGGGCATTCAACACTTGGCCCTGACCACGTGCGATATCGTGAAGACTCTCGAGTCCATGAAGTCGTCTCAGATCGAGTTCTTGACGCCGCCACCAAGAACTTACTACGCGATGCTGAAAGAGCGTGTGCCCAATGTTTTGGAAGATGTGGATCGTTTAGAGAAGAACGCGATTTTAGTGGATGGCGATCACGAGGGCTATTTGCTTCAAATTTTTACGAAGAACGTCATTGGTCCGATTTTTTATGAGCTCATCCAACGCCGGAACCACTTCGGTTTTGGCGAGGGAAATTTTCAGGCGCTGTTTGATGCGATCGAGCGCGATCAAAAAGAGCGCGGATATCTGTAATCGAGGTTTTGTATGTTTCAATACTCTCAAGGAAAACACACCACTCAAGGTCATAAGGCCATTCCCGAGGGCCACTTCGAAGAAGAACAGGGTCGAAAGGGATTTTTTGGTCAAGTCTCTCACCTGATCAAGCCCGAGCCCAGCACGCGTTGGGTGGACATTCAGGGTCCTCTTCGGCCGCATTTGTACGATGTGGTGGAAGTGGCCAAAAACCACGGCCAATGGCAGCGGCTGCTTTTTAATCAGGATGTTGTTGTTTACAATCTTTGGTTGAAGCCGCTCAAAGCCGACGGCTATGAAGCGACCCGCAACGCCGATGGCGATGTTCTTTACTTCTGCCACATTGGATCCGGCCATGTGATGACGGAATTTGGGCTTTTGACCTATGAAAAGGGAAGCTACATCAACATTCCCAAATGCGTGACCCACGTCGTGGTCCCCGATGAAGAAACTCAACTTCTTGTCATTGAATCACGCACCAGTTTTTACCGCGAACCCGATCGTGGCATGGTCGGCAAAAATGCCTTTTATGATCCGGCCTCTTTCGGAAAACCGGATTTGGATCAGCTTCATGACTTTAAAAAGAAAAAGGATCTGAATGTTTTAAAGATCAATGTTCGTCGACTGAACACAGTCACGACGTTTTCCTACACCAGCTGCTACTTTGATACTGTCGGCTGGAAGGGAGATTTTTGGCCCTTCACTTTGCACATTCGCGACATGATGCCCTTGTTGAGCGCTCGCGTTCATCTGCCTCCGTCGGCCCACACCACTTTTGTGGCCAATGGATTTGTGGTGTGCACCTTCTTGCCGCGTCCTTTGGAATCAGATCCTGATGCCTTGAAGGTTCCGTTCTATCATCAAAATATTGATTACGATGAGATTCTTTTTTATCACGACGGCAACTTCTTCAGCCGCGACAATCTTCACGCCGGCATGATGACCTTGCATCCCGCAGGATTTCCGCATGGTCCGCATCCCAAGGCGATTAAGAATATTGGAACCAAGACCCACACCGACGAAGTGGCGGTGATGATCGACACGTGGCAAACTCTGCATGTCGATCCGGCCCTCGAAAAAGTGGAAAAGACGGAGTACTGGAAGTCGTGGATGGCAAAGTAGTGGTTTCATTGGACCAAGCGATGCAAATGGCCATGGACGAGGCGCTCAAAGGAGCGCCTTTCGTTTCTCCGAATCCCAAGGTGGGCTGCGTGATCTTGGATTCTCACGGCCACCTGCTCGCGAAGGGTTATCACACGCGATACGGTCAGGCCCATGCGGAAGTCGAAGCCCTGAAGGGACTCTCGCCGGAACAACTTCGCGGGGCGCACGTCATTGTGACTCTGGAGCCTTGTGCGCATCAGGGAAAAACACCCAGCTGTGCTCGCCACTTAGCGACCTTGCCTTTGAAGAAAGTGACTTACGGGCTCTTGGATCCAAATCCTCTTGTCGCCGGGAAAGGCGCTGAGATCTTAAAGGCCGCGGGCTTTGAAGTTGAAGAATACTCTGGGCCCCTCAAGTCAGATCTTGAAGAGATCTGCGAAGAGTTCCTGTGGAATTTTCGCGAGAAAAAAATCTTTGTCGCTTTGAAAATCGCCCAGAGCCTAGACGGCAAAATCGCTTTGAAAAACGGAGACAGCCAGTGGATCACGGGACCCGAGTCTCGAGAAAAGGCTCACGAACTTCGTGCGCAGTACGATGCGACTCTGGTCGGGTTGGGAACCGTGCTGAAGGACAATCCCAGTCTGAACATCCGTCACCCTCGCATTGAAAAACAAAATCGAGTGGTCATCCTAGATCGACGCGGGGACTGTTTGAAAAAAACCGAAAGCTTAAAGCTCTTTCAAGTGCATGCACCTGAGAACATCTTTGTTTGCGTGCAGCCGGGCCTGGGTTTTTCCAGTACCAAAGCCCAGGTGCTCGAGACTCACGATTTGCCCGACACCTTGAAGCAGCTTTTTGATCGGGGTCTTCGCAGTGTGATGGTGGAGGGCGGCGCTCAGGTGGCTGGGGAGTTCTTGCGTTCAAATCTTATTCAGCGATTTCATATCTTTACCGCCCCCTTTGTAATGGGCCAGGGTCTATCCTGGAGTGAGGGTCTGGACCTTGTAAAACTAACAGAACGAAAGACTCTCAGGTCTGTTCAAAGCGCTCTCTTTGGGGCTGATCTCTACGTAACAGGGCGCTCGTAAGCCCGCCTCGACTTTTGACGCGTTGTCACTGGTAATGTACCTGTCACCCCGGGGGGATGTGGTAAAGTGGGGGTGTATGGACCCTGATGCATCGAAAAAGTTAAGGACCCGGTCAAGCCGCAAGGCGACCCCTCCAACAGAGCTCAAATCGGAAGACACCCAAGGCCCCGAGATTCGAACCGAAGACTCCAACGGTCTTGTCGCGACCGTTGAGGACGAGCCCCACGAGCGTCCCTTTAAAATCGAGTGGTCGCTTTTTTGGGAAGGTCTTTTGGGCGATCATGCCGACTCGGAAAAAGATGGCTTAGAATCTGGAGGCGGACTTTTGTCGCCGGTCCAGCCTTTGTCACGCGACAAGATTCAGGCTCTGATCAAGGATCTTTCGAATCAGCGAAAGCTTTTGCATAAGCAGATTGAAAAACTGAATAAAGAAATCGAACTCAGCAGCACGAAAGTCGAAAGTCTTCGATTGGTCGGCAGCGAGCCTGAGGAAACCCTGAATCGCATCAATGAACTGACAGACCGGGGTCAAGAGTTGAGCCTTCAGCTTGAGAAACTGGATCGGAAGCTGAAGTGGGCTCGGGCCTGCGAGCGAAACGGGGACGTGGATCCGGATCTTGCCTAAAGTTCATTTACCCGTCGATGACTACCTCGAACAAATTGTCGAGTCTTTGGAAAGACATTCATCGGTCGTGGTGACCGCGGCTCCGGGCGCTGGAAAAACCACACGCGTGCCGCCCGCTCTTCGAAAAGTGGCCAAACGCAAAATTGCCGTGCTTGAACCCCGTAGGCTTGCCGCCATCGCAGCCGCCCACCGAATTGCCGATGAAGAGGGTTCCGCCGTAGGCTCCCAAATCGGTTATGAAGTCCGCTTTGATCGCAAAATTTCTTCCACAACCGAAGTGGTTTTTCTGACCGAAGCTTTGCTTAGTCGAAAACTTCTTTCGGATCCGATTCTTTCTGACTTTGATGTCGTGATTCTTGATGAATTTCATGAAAGATCCCTGCACACCGATACCGCTCTGGCTTTGCTTTATGAGCTGCAGCAGCTTGAGCGAAGTGATCTGAAAATCGTGGTGATGTCAGCCACCCTCGAGGCGCAAAAAATTTCTGACTACCTTGGCGGGGCTCCTGTCGTGGAAACTCCGGGGCAGCTGTTTCCGCTGACAGTGACTTACGATACGAAACCTCAGGGCCTGCTTTGGAATTGGGATCTTGCCCAGCGCGTGGTCGACAAGATCAAGCTCGCCGTCCGGGAAGGCCAGCGGGACACCCTGATTTTCTTGCCTGGGGTTTTTGAGATCGATCAGGTGATGAAGCTTGCACAAGCGGAAAAGGGTCTTCAGGACTTTTTGATTCTTCCCCTGCATGGTCGCTTGGATCTGCAAGAGCAGCGCCGGGCCCTGCAACCGCAATCTCGAAGAAAAATTCTACTTTCCACAAACGTGGCGGAATCTTCAGTGACGGTGGATGGATTAGACGCAGTCATTGATACGGGTCTTGAGCGCAGCTCGGTGTTTCAGATGCAATCGGGCTTTGGTCGCTTGACCACGCATCGGATCAGTCTGGCGTCGGCCACTCAGCGAGCGGGGCGTGCGGCTCGCCAATTTCCAGGGCGCTGCTACAAACTGTGGATGCCGCAAGATGAAAAATCCTTTTCCGACTTTTCCCAGCCAGAGATCAAGACTCAAGACCTCACCGAGACGCTACTTTTTCTTTTGAACCAAGGGGTTCAGGACTTTCAAAGCTTCTCGTGGTTTGAAAAACCCCCGGCCGCAAATCTGCAGTTTGCGATTCGGCGTCTTGAGAGCTTGCATTTAGTGAAGGATCAAAGAATCACGGATCTTGGCAAAAAGGTTCTTCGTAATCCCATGTCCATTCGTTTGTCCTTGCTTGTGGAAAATTTCCGCCGATCGGGGCACGAGGCCTTGGGGGCCTGGGTGGCCGCCTTTTTATCAGAGCGTCTGAAGAGTGAACCTTTGCGAGGTTCCGAGAACGAAGAGTGTGATTTAATTCCGCTCTTAAGTCAGGCGCATCGCGAACACTTTTCGCGGGTGAAGAAGGCCGCGCTGCAGATTTCACCTTCAAGTGAGTCCTGGCGTTGGTCCGAAGATCAAGAGTCAGCCCTGAAACTGAACTTGATCCGCTCTTACGCGGATCGTTTGGGTCGCCGGCGCCAAGCCGAATCAGATCGGGGGCTTTTAGCCAGTGGGCGCGGTGTTCAGCTGACAAAATTTTCGCGAGTGAAGAAGAGCGCCTACTTCGTAGCTTTAGACGGAATCGACACAGAGGCCAGTCAAGAAACGCAAGTCTCGATGGCCAGCGGAGTGGATGAAGAGTTCTTGAAAAAAAACTTTCGTGAAGATCTGCAAGAACAACGCGAGATCTTGTGGGATGAAGGGAAAAAAACTTTTCTCGAGCGAAAGCGATTGTATCTTTGGCGTCTACCCGTAGGTCACGAGACGTGGCAACCCGCAAGCAGTGAGTACATTCAAACCCATCTTCCGGATATTCTTCTTCAGAACTGGAATTGGCTGTTATCCGAGAATTCGGGTCTGAAATCCTGGTGGTCGCGGTTTCGATTCTACTCTGAACACGTCAAGCCTGAGCTGCAAGACTTTTGGAATGAAGCTCAACTGCGCTCTGTGCTGGAGTCGGCAAGCTACGGGCATAAATCTTTGAAGTCCCTAGCCGACTCTGATCTCATTTACTTTTTTGAAAACGCCTTGGGCTTTGAGATCTGTGAGGACCTACGCGAGAAGGCCCCGATCTATCTTGAGGCAGCTCAAGGTCGCAAAGTGCCCGTGAACTACGAAGGCGAACAAGCCCCATCGGTGGAACTCAAGCTGCAGCACGCCTTTGTCTGGAAGAAAACTCCCGAAGTCGGAAACGGCATTCGAGTCACCGTGATTCTGCTCGCACCCAATATGCGCCCCACGCAGGTGACGAAAGATCTTGAGGGTTTTTGGAAGGGTTCCTACGCGGAAGTTCGAAAAGAACTAAAGGCCCGCTATCCCAAGCACGATTGGCCCGAGAAGGTGTAGTGCCCTCCGGCTTTTTTCCGGAGGGGGCAGTTTTCTCTTGAGGCTATTTGCAGGTCACTTGGTAAGTGCCGGCTTGTACAACAACTGTCCGTTTTCCCGAAACGCTTTGGCTGGTAAGTTGTCTTCCAACTGTAATTTCCGCAGCGTTGGAACTCCGTCCGCTCACTTTCACTTGGGCTCCCGAAAGTGTCTGATAGACTTGGTTCGAAGCGCCATTCATGTTAGACGAGTTCGTGAGTACAAACATCTCTTGGCCACAGATATCAAGATTCGAAAGTTCAGGCGACTTATCGTTGCGAACACAGATCGCCGTCAATTGGCCCCTTTGAAACGCGAAGAAATAGGTCTCGCCCGAATTCGTCTTTGCAGACGAGCAGACTTGCGTGGCTTGCGCAGATAGAGACAAAATGCCCGATACAAGAAATAAGTAGTCTTTCATAGACATAAAACACTCCTTCTTTACAAGAAGGCTTATATCATACATTAGAATTCTCGAACCAGGTCTAAAGCCTAACCTGTAATCTCTACTGATTCGATCAAGAATTTAACAGGGTTAAAGATTAGGAATTATTACCTTCACCTAGTTGCCTTTTCAGCTCTTTTCGTTCACGAAGCTTTCGAATGCTTTGCTGAAGGACGGCCTCGAGGATTCGGAGTTCCTTAGGGGTGGGCGTGTTTTGCAGGAGCATTCGTTTGAGAACCGTATAGGCATTGATTCTACGGTTCTGAAAGCTCATCCCCATCTCTTCAAGCCACAGGCGAAGGCTTTCTTCCGCTAGCTGAGTGTCAGGGCGTTTCTTGCGCTTATCCGGCAGCTGATTCTCGATGCGAGTGCGCGTGCCGCCCCAGGTGTCGCGGACCATGAAAAGAGCAACCAGCACGGCTTGAGCCAAATTTAAACTTGGGTTAGGTCCCCACGTCGGCAGACAGCAGGCGAAGTTCACGCGTTCAAGATCATCGGCGCTCAGGCCCCAATCTTCGCGGCCAAAAATCAAGTGAATCACGACGGGGCTTTCGCTTTCTTTTTGGAAATACGGGGACTCCGTAGCGATCCACTCAAGAGTCGGGCGAAAATCTCGCACCTGGCGCGCGCGCCCGTCCTTTGTCGTCAGACCAATTCGAATCGAGTCCGGTTCCGACGTGTAGAATTCATCCCAACTGGAATAGACGGTGCGATTTTGCAGGGCCTCTTGCCCAGTGGCGGCCGCTTGCTGAGCTTCGAAGGTGATTTCACACTGGGGGTTGACCAAAATTAAGTGATCAAATCCCATATTCGACATGGCCCGAGAGGTTGCGCCCACGTTTCGCTCGTAAAGAGGCTGGGCAAGCACCACGCGAATTTCAAATGCCCGCTTCATATACGCAACTGCCCTGCCAGAGCCAGGCCTTCTTCAATGCAGGCGTGATCAGGTGAACTTTTCTGGATTCGTTCCAGTTGCTGGCGAAACGTTTTTTCTAATCCGGTTTGTTTGGCCTGCAAGCTGATCTCAAGTCCTTCTAGGAAGAGAAGCCACTCATTCGGAAAGTCTTCAATCATCGAAGGGATGATGGTTTCAAGATCGAAGAGAGTCTTTTTCCCACCACGGATATCCCGTAGAATTTGGTAGTAAGCAAAGAGCTTCATATCGGACTCTTTGTACGAAACCGCAGGCACTTTCGCGATAACAAACTTATCAATGTCGCCAAACTTCAGGCGGTCCGCAGGCCCGCCAAAAACAGAGACCACTTGCGAGCCCAAGGCCACGTCATACTGTCCCCATGAGGGTTCAAAGACTTTGCGCCCTTGGAAGGTCGCGGTTGCGTTTTCAAAAGTGAGCAAGTGAATCTTTTCGCCCTCGCCTAAGCTTGAAACGAAATCTCCCTGAATTTGAAAGCCGCTCGTGTACTCAAGGGTCACGGTGCTTCGTTTTGCCTTCTCGATTCCAAGAGCTCTCCATTCTTGAGCGCTCAGCTCGCTGGGGCACTTGCCGGGATATTTCTTCAAAGGGCCGAGCGGTGTGCTGTACCCTTGCGCGTGGAGGGCGTGACCATGTCCAGGAAGTTCGCATCCCTGTCGGCTCATTTGGCAAGGGCCCGACAGGCGAACGAACGCCACATCTTTTTCCGAGGATGATTGAAACTCGACAATTTGCCCTGAAATCTGAAGGCCCGAGTTCAGTTCAAGCGTGTTCACGGTCTGGGCCTTGACGGCTTTGTCCAACCCCGAGGCTCCGCCCGTTCGATAGGCCATCTTTTCAGCCAGCTGATCCAGCACCCTCGACAAATGTTTGAAATCAGGGGTCACAAAAAGTTGAGGTTGAGGCTCGGTGATATCGTAGCTGTAATTGACACACTCCAGAGTGAGCGGAAGCTTCTTCACTTTGTCGCTCAAGCACCAACGCGCTTCTCCCGCCGACGATAAAAGTCCCGCACCGTAGATTTTCGGTTCTTCAAGAGTTCCGATCAGGCCATACTCGGCGGTCCACCAATTCATTCGCGAAAGGAGCGTCGCTTCTGAAACATGAGAGACACGCGCGATGGCATCCTGAAGATTCTTTTCGCTCTTTTGAATTTGCTCTGCGGTCGAGCTGGGATTCTCTTTTACGTCGGACAGATTTCGAATCGCTTCGTAGACGTCCAGATCCTCTTTGCTGATGATCGCTTTTCGAGCGACCTGCGCATAGGCCTGCAAATAGGCCGAGTACTCGGGGTGAGCAATCATCGGCGCGTGCCCGGCAGCTTCGTGAACAATATCAGGAGCAGGCGTATACAAAAGGTGCTCAATCGAGCGCATGTCGCGCGCAATTGGCAGAACAGAGGCGGCTTGCATCTCCATAAAGGCTGCGGGTGGAATAAAACCGCTAACGGCTTTTGCTGTCCATCCAAAGCGCTGAAGACGTTCAGAGATTTCTTGGATCTGAGGAATGGATTCGACGGTGATTCCGGTTCGCTGAAGCCCTTCAAGATAGAAGGGGTGGGCATGTTGTCCTAGAAAAGTTTTGAGTTGCCGAAGGATGTAGCGCCAAACCGCATGATCTCGTGGTGTGTAGGGCCGCTGGTTTTGATCAACAATAAACTTTTCCAGGTGGGCGGCGAGGGCCTGCATACAAATCCTTTTTAGAGCAAGGGATCCTTCTGATTCAGATAGTTTCGAACATAATCTTCAATGGCCTTCTCGAGGGGCCACTGCGGCTCGCTCAATCCTTGCGATTGCCACTTCGTCATTTTGGCCTCTGTGAAGTACTGATACTGGTTGCGCAATTCGGGCGGCATTTCCAGCCACTTGATGGCAACCGGCTGATTCAAATTCTTGAAGACGGCTCGTCCAAGATCCAACCAGGTCCGAGCGGTTCCAAAACCCATATTGTAGAGCCCACTTTTAGCTTTCCCGTCCATCAGATCGACCATCCAGCGCACCACATCTTTGACATAAACAAAATCGCGTTTTTGTTCTCCGTCTTTGTAGTCGGGATTGTAGCTTTTGAAAAGACCGAGCTGGCCTGTTTCGCGAATCTGGTGAAAGGCTTTAAAAACAACGCTCGCCATCGAGCCTTTGTGATACTCGTTGGGACCGAACACATTAAAGAACTTCACGCCATACCAATGGGGTGGAACCCGATCTTGTTGCAGGGCCCAGCGGTCCATCATCACCTTCGAGTCACCGTAAAGATTCAAAGGACGCAGTTTTTCCGAGTCAAAATCGTCATCAAACCCGTTCTCTCCAGCTCCGTAGGTCGCACCGCTGCTCGCGTAGATCAGGCCCTTCTGGTTTCGAGCACACCAATCAAAAAGTTTTTGAGAGTACTCAAGGTTGTTTTCTTTCAAGAAATCCCAGTTGGTTTCAGTTGTCGATGAACAGGCCCCCATGTGGAAAATCCAGGAGACTTCATTGGCCTGGGAAGATTTCAGAAATTCCCAAATCTCATCTTTTAGAAGAAAACGATCATAAGCTTTGTTGCGAAGAAGATTACGCTCTTGCAGTCCGACCGGGTCGACTGCAATGATATGCCGAAAACCCCTCTGGTTCAGTTCCCAAACCAGCGCACTTCCAATAAAACCATTCGCACCTGTCACAAGAATCATGGGAATACCCTAATCCAATTAGAGCAAGGGCTCAAGGGGAACCGTTCGACCCCCAGCAGTCCTCGTTTTTCAACAAACTCATGCAACTCTGAGTCTAAAGGCGAGTTCACGATACCCCCGCTATCAACAGAGGGGCGAATCTTTTAGACAACCAGGAAAATCTTCCATGAAGTTCCCCTCAGGACTCGATCAGTTTGAGCAGGGGCGGCACGTAGGTTGCTCTTTTGTGTCACAGGGGGAGGGTCGTTCGTGGGGAATTGGTTAAGGGGGTTGATCCTCTTTACGTTCGTTGGGGGAGTTCTTTTAGGTAGTCTGACGGATCAGAGTGTGGATTCGCCCGGCCTTGAATCTTATTGGGCACAGACTCGCCTTTCGAAACAGGACCTCTTTCAATTTCTGGATGATCGCTACTGCCACAGTTCAGATCGCTACTTCTTAGCTTGCGTCAATGCTCTTCAGCAGGTGGCCTCGCGACACGGGGGCTTCTTTGATCCTTCAAAAGGATTTGTTCGCCGAGCCGGGCTTGCCAACCTTGAGATGAATGAAAAAGAACTCCTCATGCCTTGGAACGAAATTCTTCCGCGACGGGTGGGCCAAGGGCCTTTACTTGAATTCCAGTCATCCTGGGAGTTCCTGGAAAAAGAAGTCATTGAGACTAAGCAACGCGAGATGATGGTGGGAATTGCTCTGAACGGTTTTCTTTCTGTTTTTCGAGATCCTCATACTTACTTAATTCCGGTCGACTACTACCGACAGGTCGTTGCCAGCTCGGAGACTCGAACGTCTTCATATGGATTTATTCTCACGCGGCTTGGGTCCTCGTTCTATATTCGCAAAGTCATCACGGATTCGCCGGCTGAGTTTATAGGTCTTAAGCGAGGCGATCGAGTTGTCGCGATCAACAACTGGAAACTTCGCGAGCTCACCCTGGGTGGGCTGAACGACAAAATTAAGAGTGATACATCAAAGACTCTTGAGATCACCGTGGTCAACCGTCTAGGGGAAAGATCTCGGCTCACGCTGCGTAAGGCGCATCAAGCGCTTTCGACCGTGCATCTGAAGTATCGAGACGGTCTAAGAAAAACGGCCCTTCTGACTTTGGATCGTTTTGCACGTCGAACCTGCGAAAAAGTAAAGCTAGCTCTGCAAGATGTTCGTCGCCAAGGTGTGCGCAATTTGATTTTGGATCTTCGGGATAATCCCGGCGGGCAAATGGATGAAACAGGTTGTGTGGCATCGTTGTTCACGGGGCCGCATAAGAAGATTTTTACCGTGCAGTATTCAGATGATCGGTCCCGATCCGAGCCCTATATCGGCGATGAAGATCAGGTCTTCCAAGGTCGAATTGTCGTCTTGATCAATCGAGGAACCGCTAGTGCCGCCGAGATCTTGGCGGGCGTCCTTCGTGAGTACAACCGAGCGATTTTAGTGGGAGAAAGAACCTTCGGAAAAGGGTCCTTCCAAGAGGGCGATATTTGGAAAAAGAATGCCAAATTAGCTCTATTTGAAACCAAGGGCTTTTATTACCTGCCTTCAGGGTTTTCACCTCAAAAGGTGGGTTTGGTGCCGGATCTGGAGCTAGGGACGCCGAATAGCGGCAACCGTGAAGAAGATCAATACTGGAACCCCCTTCAAATCCAACCTAAAGCGCTAGTTCGTCCTTTACGCACTGGTCTTTCTTTTGAATCTTGCCTGGGTCAAGGTGAGCCTGCGACCCAAAACGATGATCCCGAGCTGAGCTCGGCTCAAAGGGCCCTTAATTGTTGGGGAGTGGCGCAGGCCTCAGGAGGCTAGTGTGGTCACAACCCGTCTTTTTCGATCCCACTTTATTCCGTCCCTACGGCCTTCGAAGAATCTTATGATTGTGTTCCATGGCCGGGGTGACAGTCTGCACCCCTTTAAAGACTTTCAACGAGAATTGAATCTTCAAAACATGAACTTCCTTCTTCTGAATGCGCCCCGCAAGTTTATGAAGGGTTATAGCTGGTACGGCGAGCCTCCCTACGAATCGCAAGGTGTCTTAAAAATTCGCAAGAAGGTCTTTCAGCTTCTGGAAGAACTCGAGACTCAGGGTTGGTCTAGCCGCAATATCTTTTTGTTGGGATTCTCTCAAGGCTGTTTAGTAAGCGCCGACGTCGCTCTTCATTATCCAAAACGATTGGCGGGTGTGGTCGGCGTCAGTGGGTACTTCCACTTCTTTCCACGCTGGCGATCTCAGGTCTCTCCGCAAGCCAAGCGTACGCCGTGGTTGCTGACTCACGGACGTCGCGATGATGTTTTACGAATCGAAGAGACTCGCTTTGGAGTGAAGAAGCTCATGAGTGAAGGTCTGAAGGTTTCGTGGTTTGAAAGCGAAAAGAAACATGTTTTTTCTGAACAAGACTACCCGGTGATTCGTGGTTGGGTTCGTCGTCAGATGTCGTCTTTAAATTCAAGAACAAGTCTTTGAATGTGGCGCGTGATTTCGGCCGGTACCAGAGGGCGGCGGAATTCCTTTCTGTAGAAGCGACTTAGGCGCACCTCAGGCATGTCCAGATGCTCGAAGATCAAGCGGTCAATCACGCGTTGAATATTCTGCGGGGACATCCCGCGCTTCTTTTCATCAAGAATGAAACCCACGATGTTGATCAAAGCATTTCCGGTGATCCGCTTTTCAGTGTTCAGAGTCATCGAGCGCTGTTGCAACTTTTCAAGAGTCGAACGTGGTGGGGCTTTTCCGCCCGCCGCTTGAACAAGTTCCTTATACACACTTTGCAATTTGCGAATCTTCACTTCGTGCTTTTTTCCCATACGATGATCACGAGACTCGGCAAAACTTGAAAGGATGGCTTTGAAGAAGGCCTCCGGGTGAAGTTTCGATTCCTGTTTCTGCAGCCACTGGGGCATTTCGCGAAGGAACGTGCGCATATTAAAAAGGGGGGGATGGTTCACGCCGTCTGAAACTTTTTGCACGGGTCCGCTGATCTTTGCGCGCTCAAAGTAAGAAAAGATCTTATCAAAGTCTTCAAAGAGTCCAGGCTTCGCCAGAATGTTTTTTCGTTGTTCAGCATCGAAGCCAACGCGGTAAAGCAAGCGCTGAGCGCGGGACTCGGCAAACATTTTGTTAAACTTCATCAAAACAGGATTCTTGCCAAAATTTCGAAGTGGTTTCTTCTCGCCCGTTTTCACGTAGTCGACAAGTTGAGCAAAGACCTGAGCAATCAGACGCGCTTTGGCCCGCTGCTCGTTCAAGTTGGTCGAGAATCGCTCGATGTCATCATAACGATAGCGGTCATGTCGAAGGCCAAACTGGCGAACACTTCCGTAATCGATGATCCCCGCATCGGCAAGAACGTTGTCTCCGTCCCAATCAAGCCAGGCAAAGATGTAGTCAATATCAAGCTTCGCCGTGAAATCGGCAAAAACATGAGCCACTCGCTCGAGGAGTTCATCATAAAGCGATTTTCCACGAGAAATAAAAACCCATGACTTATTCTGAAGTTGTCGATCGATAAAGTAATCCAGAGCCGACTTCAGACTTTTGTGATCTTCCATCTTGAGCAATCGAAAAAGATGCGCGGGTCGAATCAAGTTTTGAGCGGCTCGCACGCCGATTCCAACACCTTTTCCTAGATCAATGACGCAAAGAACTCGTTCGGTATGAAGGCCCTGTACATGAAGAGCCTCGGCCATAATGGCAGCTCCCAAAAGTTCGTCGATTTCCGCAAGGCCACAGCCATAACCAAACTGGTGTCCGCCCGTTTTTAAAGGTTTTTGGGCTTCAACAGCGCCGGGAGCTAAGCACGTCACGCCTGTCCCTCGACTGGAAACATCCCAAGTCGTGCCTCGGAAAGAAACGGTGCCATTCCAAATTCCACGCCCGTCGCCAGAAGTTTTCCCCTGTTTGTTGGCGTGTTGAAGCTGCAAATAGCGAGTCGCCATGTATCGGTGCTGTTTGATAGTGTCTTCAGGAAAACGACGCTTTGAGAGTTCGTCGTATTCGTTAATAATTTGAAGACTGAAGGTCTCGATCAGCTTTTTTTCAAGGCCCGGGTACATCTGGTGGGGGTGACCTTCATGGATCAATCCCATTTCTTTGGCCAAAACGTAATTGAAGTAGACCACTTGGCCCTGGCGAAGTTCTCGAACTCGGTAGGTGACGGCCCCGTCGGGGACGGCCTTCAGCCACGGGTGTTGACCATCAAGCTGGTCAAACGACTCATAGGGTGACTGATTCGAAGGACGAATCCCTTTCGCGGCGGTTTTGTGACTCATAATGTTTATTTCGGTCCCAAGTCCGAAATCCTTAAATGAGACACGAAAAAACTAGACTCAAATCTGGGGTGAAAATCCCGAAGGAGCCTTCATGATGCACTCTTTGAAAAATCGATCCTTTGGATTGGCTCTCGGTGTTGTGGTCTTTTTGATTCTCTCCTCGAAAATCGCGGCCCAAAGTTTAAGTTACAAAAATCTTCAGCCCTGCGACTCGGGAATCGACACAAGTCCGGAGCTTTCAGCTCCCGATCATCTGAAGCTGGAGACCTTGCCTCAAGGGCTTTATCTTGTGAGATCCGTTGTTCAAAGTCTTGAAAGTCAAACCGGCGAGCGCTACGTGAATTATCAGAAGCTCTTAACCGAACAGGATCGCGCCAGTCGACTGTGTTTTAATGGATCACCCCTGAGCGAATTGAAGGTTCAAACGTTTTTCCCAACGGTAATTGATCAAACTAAAGATAAAAAATGGGGGCACGCATTTTGGTCGATGATGGTGTCGGCGCGCAAGGCCTCGGGAGCTGTGGAGGCGAATCGCAGCCTGGTCCCCGCAGAAGACTATCGGCGAAAATTGAGCGAGCAGGGTTTCCAAGTTGAACAACGTCAAATTCACCATCAGCAGTACGAGCTCCGTCTCACACGTGATGTGGCCAGCTGGAAAGAAACCGTGATCGTTCTTTACGATCAGTATTAGTCTTTAAATTCAACGCAGGCGAAGCCGCCACCTTCGGTTCGAAGATTTGTGACTTGCCCCTGATACAGTCGGGCCACGCAACCCTGATACTGCCCGCGATAAGCATAGCAACGAAGATCGTATTTGAAATTCTGCTCGCCAAAGCGAAGTTCTGGGGCGGGGATCAGTTCCTGCGCCAGGGATTCGCTCTGAACCAGCTCTTCGAAGACTTTGTGAGCAATCGACGCGCCCTTGAAGGTCATCTTCGATCCAAAAGCTCGTTTCGGTTTAAAGAAAAGATGTTTTCGCTTCGCCCAGATTTCATCTCGGTTTGAGGAGTTCAAGATTGTAGTGTTCGGAAGAACACTCAAGATCTGGGATTGAAGTGAGAGAGCTTGCGGAACGTCCTGCCAGAACTGGGGGCTTGTCCATCTAACAAAATTTTCCTTATCAGCAAGAAGCCGGTACTCGTAGGGATGCGGTGAAACCACAGCGTCCTTTTTTAAATAAAGGTCCTTGAGAAACTGCAAAGATTCACTTTGAAAGTAAAAATCCGTTGAACGGTTGTAAACAAAGTCGGCGTTCTTCAGGGTCGCGTGATCCCGAAGGTCAGCAATCGTTGCGGATAAGCCCCAGGATTTAAAAACTTCCCGGAAAAGCAGAAACTCAAGATAAAGTTTTTGTTGGGTTGGGTTGTCATCGACAATTGCAATCTGACGTAGAGGTTTTGAAAGACCGCACAGCTGTCTTTCCATTTCGAAGCACTGTTTCAGATCCGCTAAATGAAAGGCGGCATTCCACGGCACGCCCTGGAATCGGGCCATCTCCCAGCCCAAACCCAAGAAGGACGCATTGGTATTGATCTCGATCAGCTTAAGATGGCCGTCCGCGGTCACATGAAAATCGTAGCTCATGAAGACGCCATAATTTCCAGGATTCCAAAGCGGGCCCCAGGTTTGCGCGGCCCAATTTTGGTAATCGGGAAGTTCTCGCAACTGCTGGAAACTTTGGATTGTCAGCTCGATCTGTTGAAGAAGGAACTTCGGCAACGAAACTTTGTGCGGAGACAGAAGCTGCGGGGACAGGATGGCTTCGAGATTCTCGGCCTTGAGAGCGGGGTAGTGTTGACACAGATGGTCCGCGAATCTAGAAGAAAGTGTCATGCGAGGTCCATCATGAAAATCATCACTTGGAATGTCAATGGAATCAGAGCCTGCGCCAAGAAGGGCCTTCAGGACTTCGTGAATTCAGAAAAACCTGACATTTTGTGTCTGCAGGAAACCAAAGCGCATCTCGAGCAGGTAGAGCCTTCATTTCAAAAATTGAACTTTACCCATTCCTATTGGTCCTCGGCACAGCGGAAGGGTTACTCGGGGGTTGCGACCTTCTGCCAAGTGGAACCGGCCGCCGTGAAAGATGGCTGGGGGCAACTCGAGTACACCTCAGAGGGTCGAATCCTGTGGACGCAACATAAGAATTTTGATCTGTACAATATCTACTTCCCTAACGGGGGCTCCGGTGATGTACGACACCAGTTTAAACAAATCTTCCTGAAAGATCTCAACCAACATTTAAAAACGCAACTGGCCGCCGGGAAGAACATCATTGTCGTGGGAGATTACAACGTCGCCCACACCGAAATTGACGTTCACGACCCCGTTCGCCTTTCGACCGAAAGTGGATTCCTTCCCGAAGAAAGAGCCTGGTTTGGTGAGTTTCTGAAGTTAGGTTTTGTCGACACCTTTCGACACTTCCATCCCACCGCGAAGAGCCGCTACAGCTGGTGGAGCTACCGTGAGCTTGCACGAGTCTCGAATCGCGGCTGGAGAATCGACTACATCTGTGTTTCGGAAAGCCTGAAGCCGCATCTAAAGTCCGCTGAGATCCTCGATCAAATCGAGGGCTCCGACCACTGCCCCGTTGTAGCGGAACTGGATCTGTAGGACGCGCCGACATTTTCTGCCAGACGTAGACAAAACGGGTCTCAACCCGATCCGCAAATTCTGTCTCAAAATGAGAATCGGTGGGAAAGTCCGGATTCCGTGACCAAAGTCCTAAAGTTTTCTCGGGTCCAGGCCGAAAGTAGGTATGGTCGTCGCGAGAATCCCAGGTCAAAAGTAACGGGAACTCGTCAATGAGGTTCGAAACTCAGATGGCCAAAATTTGAGGAGGCCGTGTGGTAAAACACAACCGAAGACTGCACATTTTGGAAATTGATGACGGGTTCGAGCGGGGCCCCCCAAAATGACTTAAGTTCTCCTAAAATTCTTCGGTTCTATACAGGCGCCCTTTTTCAAGGGCGCTTTTTTTTATTCATGACAGTCACCCAAGTCTTTCCTATATACAAGAGGACATGAGCTTCTCGATTTTCGACGCCCTTTTGGGCTTTCCTTTCATCAAAAGGACTTTATGACCAAGGCCTTCGAACATCTTCAGGATTGGGAAAGCCGGGCCCTTGTTCAGCTTTACCACGACTACAAATCCATCTTGGTTGAACGACGGCTTCGCATTCGTCCAGCCGCCTTGGAGATCTTCGATTCCGAAACCCATTGGGGTCAGTGGGACAGTCAGACCTCGACGATTCGACTTTCGCGCCGGCTGCTGAAGACTCAGCCTTGGTTCTTGGTGTTAGGGGTCCTGAAGCACGAGATGGCCCACCAAATCGTCGACCAAACCGGGTCCGTTGACCCAGGTGGACCCCACGGCCCGTCCTTTCAAGCGGCCTGCGAGGCTTTGGGGCTTCCCCTTGAATTTCGACGAGCCACTTTGGATTTGATGTCAGATCACTTGGATTGGCGCGCGCATGTCATGGACTCAGCGACCGAGCGGCTGATGGAAAAGGTTCGCCGTCTTTTGGCCTTGGCTGAGTCCACCAATGAGCATGAAGCCTTGGCCGCCATGCAAAGGGTTCGTGAGCTCTTTGCAAGACACCAGCTTGAGTCGGGCACCTTGGATGCCAGAGGAAGCTACGTCCATCGAGTTCTCACGCGACGCTCGAAACGTCTTGAAGCCTACGAGAAAAAATTGGTCAGTCTTCTGGTGTCCCACTTTTTTGTTCAAGTGATTGCGGGGACCACTTATGACGCGGCCTCGGGAGATCACTTTCGATCGTTGGAAATCATCGGCACCCGGGAAAGCGTCCTCATGGCCGAGTATGTCTACGAGTTCCTTCTCCAGCAGTGCGAAGACTTTGTCCGGCGCAAGGCCCAGGCCTCCAGGGTTTCTCTTTCAAGCGTCGAGCGCAAATCCTACCGTCTAGGTTTGCTTATGGGATTTGAAGAAAAACTAAGACTTCAAGAGCAGGCCGAGCCGAAAGGTGAAGTCTCGGTCTCGAATCTATCACGAGCTCTTCTGGTGTTCCGGTCAGATAAAAAGTTAGATTCGTACCTACGACAGATTTATCCGCGCCTTCGAAATCTATCGTCCCGAGGACCTCGAGTCGATCGGGCCGCTTTCCAAGAGGGGCGTGTTGAGGGCCGAAAGATTACTCTGAATAAACCGATCACCTCAACCCAACCGCCTGGACCCACAAGGCTGATTTCACAACGTCGTACCTGAAAATTTTTGCAGGCTGACTTTACGAGGTCCGGCTTGGCCTGTTACCGCTGACTGACCTCTTGAGTTCGCTGAAGAGCGAGCTCAAGGGTGCGAAGAGAAAGAAAGAAGTCCCTGAATTCAGGGAAGGTTTGAATAAAATCTGTCTTTCGACGGCGGTCCTGTTCGGTGAAATAACGATAGAAATTACGTCGATACTCTTGAGTCGTCTCGGGATCAAAGGGAGTTTTGCACCAAGCAATGAGTCGCTTCATTTTTTCGATCTCGACATCATAAAAACCTGGAACGCCTGTGACGTAGTCACCCCGATGGGACATCATGTACTCGAGATCATCCTCCATAATTTTGTGGAAGGAACTTGGAAGAATCTTGGCGCTTTGCCAACCTGGATATCGAACGTAACCAATATCAAGCCATAGTCGCCACATCTTTGACGTTGGATCTTGATATTTCTTTCGAAGGCTCAAAACATCTTCAAGCAGACCCCGAAATCGAGGAACAGACATGGCGTTATGAGTACACATGATCCCGACTTTAACTCCAGGAATCGAGTCGAGAACTTTTTCAACGTTGGTCAGCCATTTGTCATAGTTTAGCCCATTGCGGATATACTCAGCTTGCGAGCTAGATGTGTCGACACTTGTGAAAACATCAAAGGCGTTGACCTGACGATTGTGAATGAGGCTGGATGAGAGATCTATAAAGCGCTGGATCAAAGCATCCGATACTCCAAGATTCGAGTTCACAGCAAAAGACATTCTCGGATTCGGATTCATTTTGATCCAGTCGATAACCTTGAAAGTATTTTCGCTCATGAAGGGTTCGCCACCCGTGATTCGAAGCATTCTTAAGCCTTCGTACATCTCGGGAAGCCACTTCCAGAAGGCCTCAATATAAGGATTATTCTTCTCGTCTTCGAGGGGCATCAGTCCTGACGCATTAATGTGCTCAAGATTGTGGTAAGACCCGTTTGCAATCTCGTAGTGTCCGAACTCTTGGATCTCTTTCATCCACTTTGAGCTAATCTGAGGAAAACAGTACGAGCACTTGAACTGGCAAACGTTTGAAAAACTAATCTCCAGATAACTTGGCTTCACATTTTCGTTCCAGGGCATTTGAGCTGTTTGTTCAATCTCTTCGCGAGCCCAAAACTCGCTGGACTTGATATGGCGATCGGAATGGAACTGACCTGAATCTTCAATATTCCAGCAGTATTGGCACTCCGAAGGTCGCTTTCCCTCAAGCATCAGTTTGCGCTGTTCTTTCTTGTAGTTCGTATTGTGTAGGGCTGAAGGATTCGACTTAATTTCTTCAAGAGGAACGACGTGCGGAGTTGGATGCGCGCACGAATGTGTTGTGCCGTTGTGAAGCAAAACGGTCACCTGCTTCCACTTCGCCATGCAAAATGTTGGGGAAACACGATCCAGTCGTTCTTTGACAGCTTTAATCTTTTGGATTTCTTTTGAGTCACTCATGGAAAATGATCATAAAAAAAAGAAACGGCGTTCACAAGGCGAATTGACCCCTGACGCAAGAGTGAAGCCTATTTAGGCGTTCTCGTGTAGAGCTGGAGAGGCTTTCAGGGCGAATCCATGTCGCTCAAAACCTTCCACAATCCGGGGAAAAGTTTTGAAAAAGTCTTCCTGGCGAATTTGATCCAGCCTCAACGTCATGGATTGAAAATCATGAAAGAATCTATCAGATCCCCGATTCTGCGACATCAGCTGGCAAAGAGCTTCAATTTCAAACTGAGCAATTCGGTTTTCTTCTCCGGGAATCTTGCGAAGATTTGAAATAACTTCTTCTTTTACGGCCATTGGCAAGTTCGCAATCGCATATTGGGCCGGGTCATGGAGAACATTCAAGTAAATGGGTAATTTGGTGTGAGTTCGCATCCAAGTTAAAATTTCATCAAGGTAAAAAACATTCAAGACGCTGATCGTGGGGGCTAGCTTGATCTGAATTCGGTCAGAGGCAATAGATTCAAAACCTTTCAAGCACGCCTGAACCTGAGGCCATTTTGCGCCTTTTCGCTGGTACTCAAAGCGATCGCCTATATCGTCCAGGCGTAAACCTAGGTAAACTTTTTCGAATTTATTCAAGAGGGGGCCGAGGCGATCATTGAAGACAGTTCCATTCGTGTTTGAAAAGAGGGAAATTTGAGACGCGCGACCAGAATCAACGCACAGTTCAAGAATCTCATAGAACTCAGGGTTGAGAAGAGTCTCTCCGCCGAATAGCTCGAGTCTTCGCAATCGCGGAAGCCACTCAATCAACTGCTGCTTCCTTTCGGGCGTCCCAAGAAAGGATGTCTTCGAGAAGGAGCGAAAGTAAGGATCTGGCTTCCCGCGAAGATTTTCGTAATCCGAGATCCACTTCGATGAATACTCCGGGCCGCAAATTCGGCACTTGAGGTTGCACAGATTGCTAAGTTTCAGATCCAGGCTTGTGGGGGGCTCGACTTTTTCGGAAGGGTTCACTTTGGGGAACCAGTCGCTTTCAATTGCAATTTGTCGATGGGACTTGCGACCCGCGCGCTCTTCCTTCCAGCAAGATTGGCATTCCGAGCGGGCCACTCCACTTGAAAGATCTCGTCGAAAATTCTGAAGATCTTTTGCCATCCATATTTCATTGAGCGATGTGGTTTGCGATTTAAGGGGATGGCCCGATTCATCCTTAACGGTGTGATAGGTCTTGCAGCAGACGCGGCAGGTTCCATCCATCGCGACCATCAGATTCGACCAGGGATAAGGACAAAAGGTATCTTGGCTCATCAAGTACTTCCTTCAACAAAGCTAGGCTTGGTTCCGGGCGCCGTCAAATCGGATCATGGACGCCGAGAGCTAGGTCCCCGAGAGTTGTCTTGGGTTGCTGCGACTCGCTGGGCGAGGACCGGCTCGAAATACTTGCGGAACATCATCTGCGCAATTTGCGAAGATTTGATCGTCCAGTACTTTTCGTTCACGGTAATGGCGGCAATGGCTAAACTGTTGTCATCATCAAAAGCATAACCGACAAACCAATCCGTGCGGCCTTTGGGGTTGTCTCCAGTCAGATGCCCGGTTTTGCCGCCCATTTGAACCTCTCGAAACTTCTTATTCTTTACAAGGGCGCGGAAACTCTTTCGACTCGTTCCTGACAGAACGGTTTCTTCCATGAGCTCACGCATTTTGGTTGCGGACTCTTCCGTCATAATCTGACCCTTTTCAAGAGCTGCCCCTTGATAGATGATCTCGTTTGTATCCGCGTGGCGAAGTTCATCAACCATATAGGGCACGATCACTTTGCCATCGTTGACAATTGAGGCCGCAATCATCGAGCCCACCACGGGACTCATGCGGGTAAAACGATTGAATCCCGACGCCACTTGGGTAAGCTCGTAGTTTTTCTCGGAGGGAACGAGGGCGAAGCTTTTTTCGAGCGGGAAGTCGGTGGGAAGATCCTGATTAAACAAGAAACGATTCGCGTACTCGTTAATGGTTTCAGGTTCAAGGTTTTCAAGGGCAAGACGGCCAAACGCGGTATTCAATGATTTCGAAAACGCATCCCTTAAAGTCACAGTCCGAGTCCATCGAGTCATTCGATCGGTCATCACATTCTTACGGTAAAGAGTGTAGTTCCCGCCGTTAAAGCGAATGGTATGGCCCGGATTGATGCCCGCTTTGTCGACGGCCGCTGTCGCCGTGACAATTTTGAAAACCGAGGCTGCCGGATAAGTGGCTCGTAAAGCGAGACTCTGCGAGGTGGGCTGTCCTTTTTCAAAGCTCGACAGAGCGAGCACGCGCCCCGACTTCGCGTCATAAAGAAAAAGCGCACCATAGTCGGGTTTGTAGCGCTTAAAAATCTGATCGGCAAATTGCTGAAGGCTCGCGTCCAGAGTGAAGCGGACTCGGAGGGCCTTTGAGGACCCATCAAGTTCAGCCTCCACGTCTTCGGACCAGTCATGTCTTTGAATTTTGTTCTCAAGAAGTTGGGCCACCATCAGACGGGCCTCGAGATTCTGAGCGAGCTCTCGAGCGGCCTTTTCCTCTTCGGTGGGGATCAGCTTCAGCCCCAAAAGGCCTAAAGCTGCCAAAACAAAACCCACTCCAATCCATCGAAGTCTAAAAATGTATCGTAAACGCATCATTCAAGTCTGACCTGTTTTTCCTGTCTCTTCAAGGGTTTGAGAGTTGCCAAACAGCCATTGGTCATGACATAAAAACTCTCATGAAAACAAAAGAGCGCATTTTGGTCGTTTCCAATGACCTTTTTAACCGGAACGGCGTTCAGGCCATTACCACCAATCACATTGCAAAAGCCTTGAAGATGAGCCCTGGAAATCTTTATTTTCACTACCATAACAAGGAAGAAATTCTTCAAGAGCTCTTCAAGCGGATGTGCCACGAGACCTATCAAATCTGGAAAAGCAAGACGGCCCGGCAAATTTCTCCGATCGATTTCATCGATGAAAACTTTGAGGTCTACTGGCGTTACCGGTTTTTTCACCGCGAGATGTACTCGCTTCGTCGACGTGATCCAGCATTGGCTCGACTTTGGAAGAAACATATTCTGAAAATGATGGGTCTGATGAAACGACTCCATAAAGATTGGGCGCAGCGAGGCGTTCTTCGCCCCTTTCAGACCGTTGAAGAGATGACGTATATCTCTGAGTCTTTGTTGGCGATGTCGACCACTTATTTGCAGTTCTTTGAAAGCGCGGATCGAGTCCCTTCGAAGAGCACGATCGAGCGAGGAAAGCGGCATGTGGCTCGCATGCTGTACCCTTATCTGACTGACGAATCCAAAGACATTTTTGATAAATATTTCAAGATTTAACCCCGCCGCGAAGCCTGAGTGTCCCCGGCACTGGCCTTGAAGTTGCTCCTTCTCAAGATGGGGGATTTTATGGGTCATGGGTTACTTCGCTTCTTAGCTCCGATTACATTCGTTGTTGGGATCCTGTTTTCGTCTTGGGCTCAAGCCTCGCTGACAAAATCGAAATCTTGCGCGGGTCTTGTCGATGAAATGCAGATGATGAGACGGGCGCAATCTCAAATTTTGACTTCGCTAGCTCAGAATCACGAGCTGTTCGCAAATCAGCTCAGTGATCTTTCATTTGAGCTCGCTCTTTACAAAAAGACGGTTCCGCAAAAGGCTCTTGTCTCGATGGAAAAGTCCTCGCAAGCTTACCGCGGACGAGGCGTTAAGGCCCTTGAGACAGCTGAAAAGCTGGATGATATGACGGCTGACTTGATCGCGCGACTTCAGGGCTGTTTGAAGTAAGGGCGAAGATCCCATTCTCGAGGCCGCAGGGCTGGACTCGTCCCTGGGGTGGCTCGATCGAGGCGCCCAAAATAGAGCTGAGCTCCTTCTATTTTCCAGATTCCATAACGGCCCTCACCCGCTCGTGGGACTTGAATAAGTCGATCCCTCTGAAAAAAAGCACATCGCAGACCGGTCACATCCTTTTTCAGGCCTAAAGTCCAGTCGGACGCCCCACACACGCGGCGCACTCGAAAATCGTGGAGCATTTCAGAGCTCTCGACCGTGACCAGTACTCGGCTAAAGGTAAAATCGATTTCGCCCGGCCGAGTCTCGTAGCGGCCCAGGTTTTCAAAGCGCAGCACGGGGATCGAGCATGAGGGGTCCCGGTACAGAATATCCTGAGAGTGGCTGTGAGGGCCGCTAAAACTTTGGAATTGCCGAGTGCCCCGGTCACAGGGGCGCTCCCAGAGGCCTTCCAGGGAGGGCGAAAGGGCCCAAATTCCAAGTCCAAAAATTAACCACATCGATATCCCTCGGGGTCCAAGTCGAATGAGCTAAAGAACCAAAGGAGTTAAGAAAAGGCCACAAAAAAGAAGGACCGATTAAGAAGTTAAGATCAGAACAGGTTTGCTTTTTGAGGGCTTTTAACGTTACGCAATAAGAAGGAAAACATGATTATTATCATGGGCTTGTATCGTTTTAAGGCGCTGTAAGATTTTTCCTTGCAAAAATTACACAGTTCCTTCTTAATGGAGCAGTTCCAAATTGGCACTCAGCTGATAGGGGACAAGATTAGAAACGGAGCTCTAGCGACAGCGATAAAGCCCAGATAAAGCCCAAACGAGTTCAGGGGGAGGATTCAATGGCACAGGAAAAGATTTCTGAAAAGCTAGTGAATGAATGCCGAACAAAGCTTCTTCAGACCAAAATGGATCTCTTGAATCGTGTGAAAGAAGCAAAACTCAATTTCGATAACGAGGACAAGGGCGGCGATGAAGCCGATCAAACCGTTCGAGTTCTGGCCGAACAAGAGTTTTTGAATATGACAGATCGTTTGCGCAATCAGCTGATGGAAATCGAAAGTGCCCTCGCTCGTATCGAGAGCGGAACTTTTGGGTTGTGCGAAGAAACTGAAGAAGTGATCGAGCCTGAAAGACTTCGAGCAATTCCTTGGACTCGCCTGAGCATCGAAGGCGCCGAGATTCGCGAATCCATGAATAAGCGATTTGCGCGCTAGTTTCTAAAATTGAATCAAGACACCTGAACAAGACGGGAGCGAGGGGCTCCCGTTTTTGTTTTTTGCCCCTAGTTTTTGCTTCGGCACTCGCGCAGGCCCTCTTCTGCTTGGGCGGGTCGAATTTGAGAAAGATCGACCTTGATGGCCCCTTGCTTGCTCCTTGAGTTCTCTGGATGAATAGACTTCTTCATGTCGTTTTTATGGTATTTGTGGTGGCGTCGACTGTCAGGGCTGTGGACAGGGGGCCTGAATTGGGCTCTTCCGCGAATGAGGCGCCTGTGGCCCTGGAAGTTCAGCTGGATCCCAGTCTTTTTGAGAGCCCCTCCGGCCACGATAAGGCCACGGCCCACGAGCCGGGCCTGTACTCGCGTATTGTGATGAAAATGCGCGATAAAGCCCCAGGTAAAATTCGGCGGCTTTTTTCGAAGCTGAAGGTTCCAGCACCTGTGACCGAGTCTGTGATCGAGGGAGTCACTCAAAACTTGGATCATGCCCTCGACACGCTCCCTCGAGCCCAGGCCGAGGGTTTCACGGTTCCTCTGGTGGCCTTTGCCGGGGCCGGTTTGAACGGTCAAATTGGAAAGATCTTTCGAAAAAAAAGCTGGGGCGCCCTGGTTCCAAAAGAAGAAAGCATGGGAGTGATCGTGGGCTCAGGCATCGCAATGATCACCTTCCGCCATGAGGGCCGCCAGAAGCTCATTCTGCGGCTTTTCTCGGATTCGGGAATTGTCGATCGACCCATTAATTGGATCGCCGAAGCCTTCGCGGGAATCATCCCAGGAGTCCATTCCGAAGACGTGTCACCCGAAGCCTTCACGAAGCGTTTCTACCAAGAAACCCTCATCGTCCGCAGAGCCCAAATGGGCCTAATCGGAAGCTTGGTTTCATCACCAAATTCCTTCGAGCACGGCGTCGCCGTCGGAGTCCAGACGCCCGTCATCAGCAGTTTCTCCTTTTTCGACTTCATTTTCCTCAGAAAACAAATCAACGTCGTCCTCGACATCGAATTCGCGAACCAACTCAAACACCGCCTCATCCGTTCCTGCATCTGGCTCCTCGGCTACTAACAAAGTCTGCGCCCTCGGGTCGCCCCTCCCGCAAAAGCCTTCGGATAGTCCTCGCTCGGTTTTGGGCAAGGTGTGGCGCTGCCGTGGGGCTGGTGGCCTCGGCTCGTGGAACTTGGTTTTGCGGGAGGGGCAACCTGAGGGCTCTTAGGGCTTGTTGGTGAGAATGCTCCAACCACAAAGTTTAAAAAGGAGTCTTGCTCCGACGTTGCCGTCCCATTCGTTGGCGTCTTCGGGGGGGACTCCGCCTGTTGACACTTCGTTCAAGTCGAAGCCTACGATTTTTTTGCCGGATTTGGCGAGTTCGTTGAGTAGGAAATAGATTTGGTCGGGGGAGTAGCCGCCTGCGACTGGGGTGCCGGTGTGAGGGCAGAAGGCGGGATCGAGGCCGTCGATGTCAAAGGAGAGATAAACTTTTTCGGGGAGTTCTTTCAATACGTCTTGGATGACGCGGGCCCAGGGCTCACCTCCTAAGAGTCGGCGTTTGACGTCGAGGTCGAAGAAGGTGGTCACATCTGATCGCGACTTGATGAATTCGTACTCCTCCTCGCAGAAATCTCGAATGCCAAGCTGGACAAGCTTCTTCGGTTTCCAAGGAGCCGTCATCACGTTGTACATGATCGAGGCGTGAGAGTGTGTGAAACCATGATAGGCCTTGCGTGTGTCAGAGTGGGCATCCAAGTGAAGAATTCCGAAGTCGGCCTCATATTTTTCGCTGACGGCTTGAATAGCGCCGTAGGGAGAAGAGTGATCCCCGCCGACAAGTCCCAGAAGT
Organism: Bdellovibrionales bacterium; assembly: GCA_046336915.1. Taxonomy (GTDB): domain Bacteria; phylum Bdellovibrionota; class Bdellovibrionia; order Bdellovibrionales; family Bdellovibrionaceae. The sequence continues at coordinate 21,182 of JBKDHV010000022.1, read as the reverse complement.
TTTCCCTGATCCAAAATTCGTTTACTCTGATTGTAGACCCACTTGTTCAGATTAAGACTCGACTCGTTGACCTCAGTACGCAGTTGGGCCATGCGAGCGGCATCGGTGCTTTGCTCAGAGACCAACGCGATCAGTTCCTGAGCTTTCTTCTTCATTCGATCGTTCAGGTCCTTGATTTCCTTCGGGTGCGGCAACATGTGATAGCCTTGTTCGTAGGCTTTTCCGACTTCGAGATCAAAAAGATCGACCTGTTCACTGGCTTGTCGAATTATCGTGGGGCCCCAAGCCGCGCCCGAGCCATAAGACGTGGTGACTTCCCAGGGAACCGGAAGAAGAATGACGCGAGACTCGGCTTCGCTCATGGGAATCCCGAAAATTCCGAACTCACTGGAGACGCTTGTGGTCGCATCGAAAGTCATCTTTTCCTCCTGTCGAATGAGTGTTTATGGGGTTACTAGTGCTTGGTGTCAAGTGCTAGCAGGACTTGATTATTCACCGTGTTTCTAAGAATTTAGTACGGTCTTTAAACCAAGGAGGAAGTTCCTCATGAGAATCATTTTATCAAGCCTACTGGCCGTCGTTGTTTTGGGAGCCCAGCTTTCAACAGCTGCTATCCCAAAGTTTGCTGAACCCAATTTGCAGGCCCCGAAAGGTGGCAATTTTGTGCGAAATTTGAGGGGCGAGCCTCCAACACTGCACCCGATTATGGGAACGGACGTTTACTCTCAGCGCGTGTGGGACTTCACAGTCGACTCGTTGCTCGAGAGAAAGTACACTGATTGGGAATGGGCTCCACGATTGGCTGAAAAGTGGGAGATCTCAAAGGACGGAAAAACCTTTACCTTTACACTGAGAAAAAATGCGACTTGGCATGATGGCAAGCCCGTTACGGCTGAGGACGTCAAATTCTCTTTCGACGCGGTTTTTGAGCCTAAGTACCAAGCGGCTCACTTGCTGCCTTATCTTCAAGGTATTGCAAAGGTTGATGTCGTCGACACTCACACTGTGAAAGTCACGGCGAAAGACAATTATTATAAGAACTTTGACTCGTTCGCGACTTTGAACATCATTCCGAAGCATGTTTACGCGGATGTTGAAAAGTCGAAGAAGATGTCACGCACGATCGTCGGTTCGGGCCCTTATAAGCTTGAATCCTTCGCGCGCGGTCAGAAAATTATTCTGAAGCGCAACCCCAACTGGGCCGCTCAGAGCGAGCCTTACTACAAAGGGGCTTTTAACTTTGAAACGATTGATCTGCGTTTCATCAAAGACGAAAACATTGAACTTGAGCGCGCGAAAAAGGGCGAGCTCGATATGATCGATATGTCCCCTGAAGCCTTTGTGAAGAAAGCAACAGGCGCACCTTGGGACAAGACTTTGTTTAAGCGTAAGATTGAAAACGATGCTCCGAAGAGCTACAGCTTCGTGGGCTGGAATTTGCGACGGGAAATGTTCCAAGATAAGAACGTACGCGTTGCGCTCTCCCACTTGATGAATCGTGAAGAAATCAACAAGAAGTTCCTCTATGGCTTCTACGATTTGGCGACGGGCCCCACTTTTATCAAGAGTGATTTTGCCTCTGCGAAAGTAAAGGCGATCCCTTTTGATCCGAAGGCGGCTCAAGAGCTATTCGCGAAAGCCGGTTGGACAGACACGGATAAGGATGGAACTCTCGATAAGACCGTCAATGGTCAAAAAGTTCCTTTCCGATTCACCCTGATCTACCCCAACAAAGAAGTCGAGCGATGGTGGACTCACTATCAGCAGGATTTGAAAAAAGCGGGCGTCCAAATGGAGCTCAAGTATTTGGAGTGGAACACCTTCCTGAAGCTCTTGGATGAAGGCAACTACGACGCTGCCACTTTGGCTTGGGGTTCGGGGGATATCGACTGGGATCCAAAGCAAATCTGGCATTCAAGCTCAGCTGTGCCTGGTGGTTCGAACTTCGTGTATTACAAGAATCCTGAAGTTGATAAGTTGATCGATGAATCTCGCCAAACTTTGGACCGCAAGAAGCGTGTGCAGATGCTCCAAAAGGTTTACGAGATCGTCGCCGGCGACGCACCTTATGTTTTCCTTTTCAACAGCAAGTACAACTTCTACGCGCATTCGAAGGACATTGGCCGACCTGGCGATACTCTTCGGTACAATGCGGGTCTGTACTTCTGGTGGAAGCAGCCAGCGCAGTAATTCGAATTTAACGGAAGGCTCTGAAACTTGTTCTCTTACTTTCTGCGCCGAATCTTGCTGATGATACCGACCTTCTTCGGGATCACTTTGATGTGCTTCTTGATCATCAACTTGGCCCCGGGGGGGCCTGTTGAGCAGAAGCTACAACAGCTACGCTTCGGCGGAGGAGCCGGGGCCGACAGCAGTTTCGGCAACAGTCAAACAACGGGCGTGAATGAAGAGGTGATCGAGGCTCTGAAAAAACAGTATGGCTTCGATAAACCGGTCATCGTTCGCTATTGGATTTGGCTGAAGAACATCGCACGCTTGGATTTTGGAGAGAGCTTTACCTACGGCGAACCCGTGCTTGATGTAATCGTGAGCAAGTTCCCAGTCTCATTGCAGTTCGGGATTGTTTCGCTGATTATGACCTACCTTGTCTGCATTCCATTGGGGGTGAAAAAAGCGCTCTCAGCCGGGAAGGGGTTTGATCAGGTCTCGGGAATTCTTCTTTATATTGCTTACTCAGTTCCTCCGTTAGTTCTTGGAATCTTTTTGATCGTCGTCTTTGCCGGAAGTAGTTATTTAAGTTGGTTTCCCATCGGAAATCTGTACTCCGACAACTACGAGTCTTTGAGTTTTTTCGGAAAGATTTTTGATCGGATCCATCACTTCATTCTTCCTTTGATCTGTTTCATGATCGGAGGCTTTACCGAACTCACGCTGCTCACTCGAAATTCGATGTTGGATGTTGTGAAGTCCGATTACGTTCGAACGGCTCGTGCGAAAGGTCTTTCCGAGAATGTCGTGATCTACAAACACGCCTTAAGGAACGCTTTGATCCCCGTCGCAACGGGGCTTGGATCATTTCTGGGAGTTTTTCTCACAGGCTCTTTGATTGTCGAAACTCTTTTTAATCTGGATGGTATCGGACTTCTTAGCTACAGCTCGGTCCTGTCTCGCGACTATAATGTGGTCATGGGAATGATCTTCCTCACGAGTGTGACGATGATGTTGGGTCAGCTTCTGAGCGATATCATTTATGTTTTGGTTGATCCAAGGATTGATTTCCAATGAGCCTAGGTTGGATCGAAAAACGCATTCAGAATGAACTGACTTTAAAGCGCTATCGTCGTTTTAAGCGAGATAAGATTGCCGTTGTTTCTGTCTGGGGCCTTCTCGCGCTCTTCTTTGTTAGCTTCACAGCTGAACTGTGGGCGAACAATAAACCGCACTTGATGTATTACCAAGGGCGTCTGTACGCGCCTTTGTTTAAGGACTATCACCCCACCGAATTTGATCGCTCGGACATCTACGTGATGGATTACCGACAGCTCGAAATGGGAGGCAAGGATTGGGCGATTTGGCCTTTGATCCAATGGGATCCTTTCGAAGCGAACACGCGAATCGCAAACTATCCAGCCCCCCCAACACGAGAGAATCCTTTCGGAACTGATGACAGTGGTCGTGATGTTTTGACTCGAGTTCTGTACGGTCTTCGTTACACTTTGGCCTATGCCATTGGCTCGTGGATTTTAATGTATATCGTGGGCTGCATGATTGGTGCGGCCATGGGATACTGGGGTGGGAAGCTCGATCTTTTTGGAATGCGAGTCGTGGAAGTTATTCAAAATACTCCCGTTCTTTTTGTCACGATCACTCTGATTTCAATTTTTACGCCGGGCCTACCGCTTCTGATTTTGATCACGGTTCTCTTTCGCTGGACGGGAATTTCCCTTTATATGCGAGGTCAATTCCTGCAGCTGCGTAAGCGCGAGTACGTGGAAGCCGCGCGCGCACTCGGCGCAAGTCACGGCCGCATTATCTTGAAACATATTTTGCCAAACGCGCTCACCCCAATTGTGACCTTTGCACCGTTTACGATCGCGGCAAATGTCTATTATCTTTCCATCATGGACTATCTTGGTTTGGGTCTTCGCCCCCCAACGCCCAGTTGGGGAGAGCTGATGTCGCAAGCGCAGAAGCATTTCACAACTTCAGAGTGGCTTGTTTGGTCGTCGCTGGGAGCCGTGGTTTTAACCCTGACCCTTTTGATCAACATCGGTCTTGCCATCCGAGATGCCTTCGACGCCCGCAGCTCGGTTGGGTAATCGCACTTACGAATTCAAACGATTGAGTCGCGGCTTTCTATAGGCGAACATGAGAAGCCGGTAGAAAATGGCCCTTCAGTTAGGGACGCTTCAAAGCTCTTTGAATCCAGTACTGACGGTTCAGCTGCCAACGAGCCTGGGCTTCGGCATCGCTCAGATCCAAATAGCGATCTTCAAGGACCGCGCCTGATCCAGTTGAATGCTTCACCAGTCGTTTCAACCAAAACTTAGCAAGGCTTCTATCTCGACCAACGAGGAACATGTAGACCTTGCCCACGTCATGCCCCTCGGGGCTGCGGGCCCAGTCTTCATCGGTTGCGTGAATACGATTGAAGCCAAAGTTCCCTTTGCCATCAAGACCGCCGACAAGCGAGATCATCTTGCGATTGTAAGGTCGGGTTCGGTCCTCCGAGCTATAATCATCAACAGAGATAAACTGTTCCATTCCTTGAGCCGCTGAATCCTCCATTCCAGTTTCAGAAACGAAGCTGAGAACTTTTTGCCAATCGGCTTCGGCAGAACCGGCCTGAGGTCGCTTCATATCCGATTTTTCAGCGGCTTTCGCCTGTTCGGTCAACTTGTTCAGGGTAACCCGGCCTTCTTGTCGAATCCTTTCCTTAAGTTCCTCGGGCATCTCACGAGCGTCCTCGGAAGCCGACGGGGACGGGTTTGAGCCCGCTGCCAAAGTCAGCCCGCCCTTTGAATCGCTTGGCTCTGGGGCGGGCGCGGGCTTTGTTGCCTCAACGGCTTGCGGGGCTTGAATCGATTGAGTCACCGGGAGCGTTTCGGTCCCGGCCTGGTCGAGGCGATCTCTGTCATTTGAGGTATCACCAGACCGAGACGAATCCGAAGTTGCAGACTCTGCAGTTGGTGTTGGAGAACTTTGTGGCGACTTTGCTGAATCAAGACGAGGCCGCCCCAAACCAACAACAAGAGGTGGAGTTTCAGGGGACGCCACATCGGGAGCAGGTAATCCTTCTTGGGTTCCAGGTCCGGGATTTGCCGGCGGATTCTGTGTGGCCTCGTCGTTTGCCTTCTTTGAGGCCGGGCGAGAGCTCGGGGCTTTGCCGCAACCACTCAGACTTAAGCTCACGACGAGAGTTCCCAGTATCACCTTTACCATACAAGACGCCTTTCGAGCGCAAGAGTGCTCTGCAAACGAATCTTTCAAGTGCAGTGCCTAATGAATTCTCAATTTAAGACACTCTTCGCCGACTGCTTTGAATTGGCCAGGTCAGCTCCGTCAACTTCTATTCAGACAGTCATTTTTTGCTGCTCTACGAGTGCTCCAGATACTCAAGCGATTCGGCAAAAGTCTCTCGCAAGAAGTAGGTGCTGAGCAGTGAGATCGCAAAGACCACGCAACCCACGATAAGGGTCGCTTGCCAATGCTCGAAGTGCTGCCGAAGGGGTGTCAGCATCAGGCTCATCGGAACCACCGCGGCTCGAACAAAGTTCGGGATTGAGGTAGCGGCTGTGGATCGCAAGTTCGTCCCAAAATTCTCAGCGGCCACAGTCACAAACAGGGCCCAGAAACCGGCCGCGACCCCAATCATGAAGCTAAGCGTGTAGAAATAAAGATGGCCTTTGCCGCCGGCCGTGAAAAATAAAACAAGGCACAGAACAAAACAGGCGGCCTGGAAAATGTAGAGAGCCTTTTTCCGGCTTCGATAGAGCTGACTGACCAAACCGCTCAGGAAGTCCCCGGCCGCAAGTCCCAGGTAGGTGATCGCAATGGCTCGAGACGAAAGAATCGGATCTGTGACCCCCAGATTTTCACCAAGTTCGGGCGTAAAGGGCATCACGATTCCCGCTACATACCAAATCGGAACCCCGATCAAAGTGCATGTCACAAAACGACGAATCGACGAGCGAGTTTTAAAAAGATCGAGGAAGTTTCCCTTCCGAACATGCTCTGCCGTCTGCACCTGTTTGAAGAGCTCGGATTCTTTGACCGAGACTCGCAAGAGCAGCAGAAGAATTCCCAGCACGCCCCCAATTCCATAACAGACGCGCCAATCAAAAATCTCAACAAAAAGTCCGCCCAGAACCGCACCTAACACCCCGACGGTCGCAACAAACGCCGTTCCAAGGCCGCGTTTATCTTTCGGCAGAAGTTCCGCGACCAGCGTGATGCCGACACCCAGCTCGCCAGCCAGGCCCACACCGGCCAAAAAACGAAGAATCACGTACTGCTCGAAATTCTGAACAAACGCATTCAAAAGGTTGGAAACGGAATACAAAATGATCGAAGCGAACAAAGAGGACATGCGGCCTTTTCGATCGCCCAACTGGCCCCAAAAAATTCCGCCAATGAGCATGCCGATCATTTGTGTGTTCAACAGAAAAAGTCCTCGGCCCACGAGGTCTGATTCAGCAACCCCAATGTCGATCAGACTTTGGCGGCGAACCATATTGAAAAGTGTCAGGTCAAAAATGTCGACAAAGTAGCCCAAGGCTACGACAACAACGGTCAGATTCAAAAGAATCTCGCGATCCTGCTTCGAAAGAACCATGCTACTCCCTAGTATTCGGCGTCTTCAAGATACGTGTAACCGGAAAGACCGTCTTCGTAGTGTCGAATCAGCAGCTTCGCTTCTTGTTTTGTGATCGTTCCTTTTTGAATACTCTCTTCAGAAGCCTGGCGTACGCTATCGACCAGCTCGGCTCGGCCGTACTGCACGTAGCTTAGAACCTCGGTTACGGTGTCGCCAGGGACGTAGTGATCGATGGTGTAGCCCACATCGGTCATGGTCACGTGCACGGCATCGGTATCACCGAACAGGTTATGCAAGTCGCCCAGAATCTCTTGATAAGCGCCCGTCAAGAAAACACCCAAGTAGTAAGGTGTTCCTTCCGCATACTCATGAATCTTGATCGTTTTTTTCCACTCGCCGGTTTCAGAGTCGATAAACTTTTCGATCTTTCCGTCCGAGTCACAGGTCAAGTCCGCAAGAGTCGCTTCGTGATCTGGTTCTTGCTCTAAGCGATGGATCGGCATCACAGGAAAAAGTTGGCCGACCGCCCACGAGTCCGGGACCGATTGGAAAACAGAGAAATTACAGAAGTAAGTATCGCAGAGCTCTTCCTGCAGGGACTTCACGATATCCTCGCAGTCCGGAAGAGTTTTCGCAAGCGAGAGCATCTTTGTGGCGATCGCAAAGTACATGCTTTCGCACCACGCTCGTTGTTCCAGGCTTAAAACGCCGTAAACAAAAAGGTTCAGCGTTTCACTTTTTGTTTGGACCAAGTCGTTATAACACTCGTTGATGTTCTGAGGGTTCAGCTTTTCAAAGATGTACTGCATGTCCTGCATGATCGAGGGATCCGTCTTCCCAGCCGGCTTCGGAGGCTCAGGGCGACGCAGGTCATTTCGTCCGGTTACATTACAAATCAAAACCGAGTGATGGGCGACAAGGGCGCGACCACACTCTGTGACGATGTTCGGGTGAGGAACACCTTTTTCATCGCACATCGTTTGCAGGGTTGAAACCACATCGTTGGCGTACTCCTGTTCCGAGTAGTTCACCGACGAGTCGCCTTGGCCTGTGCCATCGTAATCGACGCCAAGTCCGCCGCCGACATCGATGTACTTCAACTGGGCCCCGGCCTTGTGAAGCTCGACGTAAAAGCGAGCCGCTTCTTTCAAAGAAGACTTAATCGAGTTGATCTGAGGAACCTGCGAGCCAATGTGATAGTGAAGGAGCTCAAGGCAATCGAGCATGTTCTCTCGCTTCAAAAGCTCGAGACCATCCATGATTTCTACTGTGGTCAAACCGAACTTCGAGCGAGCCCCCGAAGAGTCGATCCACTTTCCAGCGCCTTGAGTGTTGAGTTTCGCACGAAAGCCGATCTTGGGGCGAACGTTGAACTTTTTCGCCGCCTGAATAATCAAAGGAAGCTCGTCTTTTCGATCCATGACGATAATGGTTTGACGCCCCAGCTTCTGAGCCAGAATGGCTGTTTCAATATATTCAGCGTCCTTGAAGCCGTTGCAGATGATGATGGCGTCTTGATTGTTCATGAGCGCCAAGACCACCAAAAGCTCAGGCTTGGACCCGCACTCCAATCCCAATCGCAGGTTACGACCGAAATACACGAGTTCTTCGACCAGATGTCGTTGTTGGTTCACTTTAATCGGGTAGACACCCTGGTACTGACCTTTGTAGTTGTGATCTTTAAACGCCTTTTGGAAGCATGAGTGAAGAAGCTCAACCCGTGACTTGATGATATCGGGAAAGCGGACCATGATCGGCACCCGAATTCCGCGATCCATCAGATCTTGGGTTAATTCGTAAAGGTCCAAGGACTTGCCGTTTTCACCTTCCGGTGTCACCAGTACATGACCTGCCTTATTGATTCGGAAGTAGCCCTTGCCCCAGCCGTTAATTCCGTAAAGATTTGCGCTTTTCTCAGGAGTCCAATTAGCCATCTCGAGATGCCCCCCAAAAGACTGAATTCAAAACTTGTCCTCTGGCGAGGTCGCGAAATTTTGCGGTTCTCGAGAGGACAAGTTCTTAACCGATGAGATTCAGTATTTTTCCGGCTTTGTAAATCACTTTTTTGGGATTTTGGCCATTTAAGGCATTTTTGACCGCGATCACTTCCAGAGCGAGCTCAACGGCGACGTTTTCAGGCGCGTCGGGAGCTAGATCGATTGTGCCTCGCATTTTTCCATTCACCTGAACGCCCAGTGTGATCACGTCATCCACACAGAGTTCGGGCTTAAACGCGGGCCATGGGGCAAGCGACACAAAGCCTTGCCCACCCAGCTTCTCCCACAGCTCTTCGCTGATGTGCGGAGCAAAGGGCATCAGCAGCTGCAGCAAAGGCTTCAGCGCCTGCTTTGAGTGGCACTTGTGTTTGTAGAGATCGTTGACATAAATCATCATAGCCGAAACGGCGGTATTGAAACCCATCGTCTCGATGCTTTCTGTGACTTTCTTGATGGTTTTATGAAGACTTTTCTCGACTTCGGGGTTTAAAGCTTCGTCGGTGGCGATCACAGCGCCCGATTCGTTCAAAGCCAGTCGGTAGATCCGGTCCAAGAAGCGACGAACACCCTCAATTCCGGTGGGAGACCAGGGTTTGTCCTTATCCAAAGGCCCCATGAAACAAATGAAGGTTCTTAAAGCGTCAGCGCCCATTTTTTCACGGATCTCGTCGGCAGGAACGACGTTACCCCGGGACTTGGACATCTTTTCGCCATCTAGCCCTAAAACCATCCCTTGGTGAGCAAGTTTTTGGAAAGGTTCATCGTGGGAAACAAGTCCCACATCAAAAAGAACCTTTTGCCAGAAGCGCGCGTACAGCAAATGCCCAACAGTGTGCTCGGGCCCGCCGACGTAAAGATCGACAGGCATCCAGTATTTTTGGGCCTCGAAGCTGAAGGGCGCTTGCTCGTTATGGGGATCGGTGAAGCGCAAAAAATACCAGCTAGAGCCCGCTGAACCCGGCATCGTGTCGGTTTCGCGAAGCCCCACTTCGTTGCCTTGCTTGTACTGCATCCACTCTTTGTTCCGCGCGAGCGGAGCCTCGCCCTGTTCGGAAGGCTGATAGTCGGCGACCTCGGGAAGCAATACGGGAAGCTCGTTCACGGGAACGGTTTGAATTCCGCGTTTCGGGAAGTGCACGACGGGGAAGGGCTCACCCCAGTAGCGCTGTCGGCTGAAAAGCCAATCCCGTAATTTGTACTGCACAAGCTTTTGCCCCAGCTTCTGGGACTCGAGATGCTGGGTCATTTTTAAAATCGCCTGAGCTTTTGTCAGGCCGTCCAAAAACTGCGAGTTCACAAGCAGACCCTCTCCTTCGAAGGGAAGATCCTGCTCGCTCTGGAGCACTCGTTTTACAGGAAGTTGGAATTTCTGAGCAAATTCGAAGTCCCGCGTGTCGTGGCCCGGAACCGCCATAATCGCGCCAGTGCCGTACTCCATCAGAACATAATCAGAAATCCAAATCGGAATCTTCTGCTGGGTTAAAGGGTGAGTGGCGTAGGCTCCCGTGAAGACGCCGGTCTTCTCGGTTGCAGCCTTTCGCTCGACTTCAAGTTTTCCAGCCGAGGCCTTGATGTAACTTTCGACCGCGGACTTCTGGTTCGAAGAGGAAATCTTCAAAACCAGAGGGTGCTCGGGCGCAAGAACCATAAAGGTCACACCAAAAAGAGTGTCGGGACGGGTGGTGAAGACCTCAAAGGTTTCAGGGGAAGACTCAACTTTGAACGTGACCAAAGCGCCTTCAGATTTTCCGATCCAATTGCGCTGGCCTTCTTTGGTTCGCTCAGGCCAATCGACTTTTTCGAGATCCTGCAAAAGTCTTTCGGCATAGTCAGTGATCTTCAGCATCCACTGCTTCATGGGCATTCGGATGACCGGGTGACCTCCACGTTCGCTTTTTCCATCGACCACTTCCTCGTTGGCAAGGACCGTGCGAAGAGCAGGACACCAGTTCACGGGAACTTCTTTTTGGTAGGCCAGGCCTTTTTCCCAAAGTTTGGTAAAAATAAACTGAGTCCACTTGTAGTACTTGGGATCACAGGTCGAAATTTCGCGGTTCCAGTCAAAGCTGAAACCGAAGTTCTTCATGGTCGTGCGGAAACTTTCGATGGCCTTATCGGTGGTGAGGGCCGGATGAATTCCAGTTTGAATGGCATACTGCTCGGCCGGTAAACCGAAAGCGTCGTAACCCATGGGATGAAGGACATTGAATCCCTTGCAGCGCTTGTAGCGAGAGATCACATCAGCCGGCGTGTACGAAGCGATATGCCCGACGTGAAGTCCGGACCCGGAGGGATAGGGGAACATATCCAGAGCGTAGAACTTGGGCTTTTTGGGATCGATCTCGGCTTGGAAAGTCTTGCTTTCGGCCCACTTCTGACGCCACTTATTTTCGATTTCAACTTGGGAATAGCTCATAGTTTCAGTCCTTTCGCGAACTCTACACCAAGGTCGAGGTCGGATCAATGCGCACCTACGCGACGAAGGTCGAGATTGTCCAATTGTTCTCCAGTGCGCGCGAAGTTGCTCCGATAGGAAGAAGGCATGAATTGGCAGCAAGGCCCAAAATCAAGCACACGCCGAATTCTGGTGGTGGATCAGGATTCTCATAGTTTAGGGGTACTTTTAGAACCCTTGAAGTGGGAAGGCTATGACACCCGCGGTGAGTCGTCGCTCAAAGAGGCCCTACGGGTCGCTAAGAGCTGGCAACCTCACATTGTGCTGATCGATGCGCCGGTCAATTCCGAGTCTCGCCGAGCTCTGGAGCTTTTTAAGCGTCGACTGCCCCACGCGTCTGTACTTTTGATTTCCGATGACAGTTCAACAGAAAGTATTATCGCGGGTCTGGATGCGGGCGCTGATGACTACATCATTAAGCCTTTTGTGCCCCTTGAGCTGCTGGCCCGAATTCGAACGCAGCTTCGAATCCGCGACCTGTCTCAGCAGTTGGTTCTGGTGAACGAGCGCTTGAAAGAGCTGGTCGATACCGATGATTTAACAGGTCTTTACAATATGCGATCGCTGTACCAGAAGCTTGAGTTTGAAATTGAGCGGGGAAAGCGATTCAACCGTGGCGTTTGCGTCATCATGATGGACATGGACAACTTCAAAAGCGTGAATGACGGGCACGACCATCTTTTCGGCTCTTACGTCATTTCTCAGGTTGGGAAAATCGTGAAACAGAGTACTCGCAACATCGATATTCCCGCGCGCTACGGTGGCGATGAATTTCTGGTTGTGCTTTCTGAAGTCACGGACGAAGGCGCGATGCTTTTCTGCGAGCGGCTTCGCAAGACAATCGAACGCGCCGAGTTTCGTAATGGGACCGACGCCATTCGCCTGACCGTTTCTCTGGGCTTTGCCATCACTCGCCCAGGTGAGGCGATTTCTGCTCGCGAGCTTGTTCGAAGGGCCGACCATGCCCTCTACCACGCTAAACGCACAGGCCGAAATCGAGTCTGCTGCTTTGATCACGAGGAGAGTTTGTCATCGGAGCCGCTTCTAGTGAACTCGGAGCAGTCCGAAATTTTCAAAATTGAGTCGCAAAGACAGGATTTATCGAAATCCAAAACACGAACTTTGACAAAGTCCGGGAAAGAGTCCAAGAAGAAAGTCTCATAGTAGGTTTTCTCATGGACAGGCCGGCTCGACCGCGAATCAACAGAACAAGCACATTGCCCCAACACACAGAGTACAGCTTGGCGCTGGAAAATGAACTTCGCCATGTCGCCTTCAGTGAAGAACGAGCTCCTGAACTCAAAGGACGGTGGCGAGAAGCTTTGGAGTGGTCGAAGTCCACTCCCGTCGATCTTGAGATCGGAACGGGGAACGGCCTTTTTTTCGCTCACTACGCCGCTGAAAATCCTGGTCGCGCCCTTGTCGGCCTTGAACTGAAATACAAACCTCTTGTGCAATCGATTCGACGGGCCCAACGCGCGGGCTGTCGAAACGCGGCCATTGTTCGCTATCACGCCTTTAACTTGGACCAGCTTTTTGAAAGCCAAGAAATCAACAATGTTTTCATTCACTTTCCCGATCCGTGGACAAGTCCGAAGCGACCGAAGAATCGACTGACAAATGCGTGGTTCTTGAATCTTCTTTATGGACTTCAGCAGCCGGGCTCTTATCTGAATTTCAAGACGGACAGTCGGGAAATGTTTGACTGGTCCCTAGAAGAAATTGCGAAGACCCCGTACAAAGTGGAGTTTCAATCCTTTGATCTTCATAACTCGGATTGGGCTGGGAAGAACTTTGTGACCGGTTTTGAAAAAATCTTTCTTCAGCAGGGGATCAAGATCAACTTTGTTCGTTTGTTCAAGGCTCACCAGTAGCCCGTGTCCACCGTAATGTCTCCGAAAACTTGAGTCTGACAGCTGACGCGAACATGATCTTGAAGACGATTGCGTTCTGAAAGCTCCTGTTCGCGATCGTTGCGAGGGGAAAGATTTGCTTCGCCCTGTACGATTTGAATCACACACTTGCAGCAGACCCCGTCACCTTTGCAACTCGAAGCCACGGGAAGGCCGCCTTCAAGAAGAGCTTGCATCAGGTTCGCGCCGACTTCGACCTGGAGGGGGGCTTTAGTTTTGACAAATGAAATTCGCGGCATCATATACAGTCTACGATGGAATGGACGGGGAGTGAAAGAATTCTTGTTTTAGGCGGAAGTCGCGGGCTTGGAGCCGAGCTTGTGGCCCAACTTCGCAAGCTGGGTCACCAGGCTGAAACTCTGTCACGCAAAAGCTCCTGGTCGGCCGATTTTTCGAAGCGGGAAACCTGGCCTGAAATTCTTCAACAGGTCCGCGAGTGGGAACCCCAACGTCTGATCTACAGTGCGGGTGGCGGGCCCTACGGTCCTTTCTCGAAGTTTCAGTGGAAGAATCACGAGTGGGCGCTTCGGGTGACGTTCGAGTTTCCCGCTTATCTTTTGCATTCCCTGCAGCAGAATCCTTTGTCGTCCCTTGGTCAGGTTGTTGTCGTCGGCTCTTCGGTTGCCGAAGCGAAACCCGATCCTGGGGCGGCCTCGTACTGTGCAGCGAAGCACGCCCTGCGCGGACTTATTGGTAGCCTCCAGCAGGAGCAGCCCCTCTTTGATTTGCGGCTTTGGAGCCCAGGATATATGCAGACGGAGCTTCTACCCCTGCAGTCAGAACCCCGCCGGGCGGGGCTCGCGCGGGATCCTCGCGAGGTGGCCTCACTTATGATTCAGAGCATAAGCGATCCTGCATTAAAGTTGCGGAATTTGAGCTTGGATTGAACCCCCGGCCTTTCTGAATTAGACTGCGCGCTGATTAGGGAGTTCACGGCTATGGATAAAAAAGCGGAAAATGTGATCATTATTGGTTCGGGACCTGCCGGATTGACAGCGGCAGTTTACACGGCTCGAGCGCGACTTAACCCCTTGATGATTGAAGGGGAAGAGGCGGGCGGACAATTGATGATCACAACAGATGTCGAGAATTATCCAGGTTTTGATCACGGAGTCACAGGACCTGACTTGATCAGTTTGATGCGAAAGCAAGCGGAGCGCTTTGGAACCCGGTTTATCACGAAGAATGTGACGAAGGTGGATTTTTCGTCATGGCCGTTCAAGGTGTGGATTCGCGATACGCTTCATGAAGCCCGCACTGTGATTATTTCAACCGGCGCAAGCGCCAAGTATTTAGGTTTATCCTCTGAGAAGCAGTATATGGGACGAGGTGTTTCGGCCTGCGCGACTTGCGATGGAGCTTTTTTCCGTGATGTGGAAGTGGGCGTTGTTGGCGGCGGGGACACGGCGATGGAGGAGGCCCTGTTTTTGACTCGCTTTGCACGCAAAGTTTTTGTTATTCACCGTCGTGACGAATTCCGAGCTTCGAAGATTATGCAGGATCGAGTTTTGAAGAATCCCAAAATCGAAGTCATTTGGAACTCTGAAGTGGCCGAAGTCCGAGGCGATGGCAAGGCCTTGACGGGCGTACTGCTGAAGGACACCGTTCGTGGAACCACAAGTGAAAAGTCGATGCAAGGTTTGTTCATTGCGATCGGCCACAAGCCAAACACGAATCTGTTTAAAGACTGGCTCGACATGAACGAGGCGGGGTACTTGGTTACCAAGCCGGGAAGCACGGCGACCAAGATTCCGGGAGTGTTCGCAGCGGGAGATGTTCAGGATCCGATTTATCGCCAGGCCATTACGGCCGCAGGAACCGGCTGCATGGCCGCCATCGATGCGGAACGCTGGTTGGAAGCTCGTGAGGCTGAAGAGGGAACGACCGCTTCAGCTCATGCGGAAGTGTGATATATGAAAAAAATTGGAACGCTTGAGCTTATTCAAAAGATTGAAAAATTGGCCCGACAGCGCATGACTTCGGATTCTGTGGTCTCTTTGGATCAGTTTCGGGATTTGAAGCGGAAGTTGGATCCAAAAACTCTTTTGATTATTGAAGATGATGAATCCATGCAGACGGCCTTGATTCGAATGCTCGAGCCCGAGGGTTATGTTCTGAAAATGGCTCGTGATGCCACAGAGCTTACGAATCTTTTAGATGATACGGGGATCGATTTGATTCTGATGGACGTGGGCCTTCCCTGGATCAACGGTTTTGAGCTTGCCGAGATGCTGAAGCAGCATAAGGTCTTGAAAGAAATCCCGCTGCTGTTTGTTTCGGGACAGGCCTCGGATCAAGATATCAAGAAGGCTTTTGAAATTGGAGCCGATGACTTTTTGAAGAAGCCCTTCGATGTCGAGAAGCTCCGTCGCACGATTCAGGTTCTTTTGAAGATTAAGGAAGAATCAAAATAAACTGCGGCGAGTTTAAGAGGTTATCAGAGTCCGACCCTAGGGTTGTCGCACTTGTTCCATCCGCCGCCACTACCAAAACGTGATGTAGAGTCTGATCGAGAACCAGGGCGCTTCCATTAGATCTAACCGCAAGTCCCGTCGGATTGGGCAGAAGAACTGTGTTCGAATAACTCCAGGTTGTTGTCCCAAGTGTCGAGTCATACTTGCGTACTGTATCTGTGGTACCATTATAAACGGCATAAATGTGTCCTGTTGAATCGGCTTTGCAATCCATCACATCTGTCGTGCTCGCTATTCCTGAAGACACTGTTGCAGTCTGGGCCCCGGTTGCGTCGTATAGGCGAACGGCATCTGTGCCACTTGAGCAGTGAACAAAGCTGCCACTTAAGCGCGCGGCAACACCTGTACCAGCTGTTTGCAAGGACTTGGGCCAAGCCCCAGCCGTAATCTGAGTCCCGGTCAGGCCATTCAGTTTTTCAACACGATTTCCGCCGGCGATCACAACAAGAAGGTCTCCGCTGGTCAGAAGCGCAAGCCCCCGCAGGGTGTTGTTCAAAGCAGACGAAGTTGAAAAGTCGGTGATCGCAAAGGAGCTTCTGTGAATTCCCTTTATGACTCGGCCGGCAGCTCCGTCAACGGCCACTAAAATTTGTTGAGACAAGGGATTGTACTCAAGGCCGTAGGGAGCCTGGCCCGAGGCATTATCAAGATCCAGCAGAGTCCCTTTATAAACACCATCAGCGCTAAAGACTTTCACGTCGCGAGAGCCAGCATTCGAGATCACCAGATCGCCAGAACTCAAGGTCAGGGCACCGACTTCTTCCTCTGATTTCTCCTCAGGAGCACAGCCAAGGAAAAGACTCAAGCTCAGTGCGAGCGCAAATCCAAGTAACCAAGATTGAAGTGCGGATGACGTCATGAGGATCTAATCGGATGCTTCAGAATGAAACTCAATATAAAAAAGACCGACAAGTCTGGATCCATCTCTGTCGAAGGGCTAGATTGTCTTTCCGCTCCAGTTCAAGTGAAAGGGAACTTCTTTCTTCTGCCATTGCTCGTCTTTAGTCGCGTCAAGGCTAAGGCCCCAGACAGCGAACCTTGGGGAGGGGACCTGGATCGTCAAACTAGGCCGCTGCTTTCTTGTTCTTCTTAAACTGCGCGTAGTTTCGTTTGTAGTTCTCTAGAATCAATTGAAGCTTCTTTTGAACTTCTGGGCTGACATCATAAAACATGAGGCGGCGGCGATCATTTGTGTCGGGAACGATTCTTCCTTTCAAGAGCAAATGACTGGGGGTCTCTTTGTCTGGAAAGGGATTGACGACAACAAGATCCATCACGTCTTTCAGAAGGGCCTCGGGAACTGGATCGCGCAAGAGGGCGCCACCTAAAGAGATATTCTGTGAAGATGAGCGAAAGGATCGTCCCATTCGAGTCATCAAAACAACTTCAATTCGGTGAGGGAATCGTTTGAACTCGCGACGTTCATCATCCTGATCTACCTGAGCCTTTTTAGAGCTCGAAGTTGAACCCAGAACCGGAGCCGAAAGGGTCTTATCCCACTTGACGGCATCCCCATCAAATTCGCGGGCTGCCGCCGGAGCCGAAGTGCTTAAATTAATTTCTGTGTATGTGTGCTCACCAATGGCTTGCGTGCTCCCTGGATCCGTCACGGTTTTTTGGCGAACCCGGGGCGGCCCTGGAGTTTTCTCGTCACTCACGCGTTTTTCAGAGCGAGACTTTATCTGTTGGCCTGCGGAAGTGTCTTCAAGATTAAAGGGCGGCGGCAGAGGAAAAAGATCAGGATGCTCTCGAAGCACCTCTTTCAGAGGGCGCCACTTCTCCCAGCCCGGAGTCCATATGACGAAATTTTTCAGCTCATGAGGCTTCAAGCGAAGAATGAAAATCAGAGCGTGCGGCTGAGGCATCGCCTCTGTCTGCCGCTGATCTTTCACGTTGAAGAATATCCATGGCTGAGCACTGTCTGTCATGAGGATATCTTCGGTTTGAAGAAAGCTTCACTTAAGGTCTGGGCTGAAGGCTCTCGACCTTTAGGCAGGCTGCCAAGTGATCTAAGCGATTCTTAGACTCAAGCTGAGGCGATTGCTCGCGGCACTCTTGGGAAGCTAAAGGGCATCGTGGATGAAAATGACATCCAGCCGGAGGATTGGTGGGGCTTGGCACATCACCCGTCAGAATGATTCTTTGATCCTTCGCTCGGGGATCAGGAACCGGAATCGCTGAAAGAAGGGCCCTCGTGTAGGGGTGCTGAGGATGACGGTACAGCTCTTCGCTTTCCGCAAGTTCCACGATTCGGCCCAGATACATCACGGCCACGCGATGAGACACGTGCTCGACAACCTTCAGATCATGGGCGATAAAAATGTAAGTTAAACCCAGCCGCTTTTGCAGATCGACCAAAAGATTGATGACCTGGGCCTGAATCGAAACATCCAGAGCACTGACCGGCTCATCGCAGATGATCAGCTCGGGATTTACGGCCAAGGCACGTGCGATACCCACGCGTTGACGTTGTCCGCCTGAAAACTCGTGGGGATAACGATTCAAGTGCTCGCGTCGAAGGCCGACCAGGTCGATCAACTCATGGACGCGATCCAAACGTTGTTGAGCGCTGTTGTACAGGTTGTGAATAATCAGGGGCTCCTCAAGAATCGATCCGATTGTCATTCGGGGATTCAACGAAGCGTAGGGGTCCTGAAAGATGATCTGGATCTTGCGACGGAGTTCGCGCAGCTCTTCGCCCTTGATGTGAGTGATATCGCGTCCTCGGTAGGTGATTTGGCCCGAGGTCGGCTCGTAGAGTCGTGTGATACAGCGACCAAGCGTGGACTTTCCACAGCCAGACTCGCCCACAAGGCCCAAAGTTTCACCTTTGCGAAGTTCGAAGGACACGCCCTGAACGGCTTTTACAGAGGCCACTTCCTTTGGAATAATTCCGCCCATAACGGGGAAAGATTTAAAAACATTTTCAACCTTCAGAAGAACTTCACTCATGGTGCAGACTCCTGTGGCACGGGATGATGACAAGCCACTTTGTGAGTGCCTCGAAGATTTTCCAAACGAGGATCCACTTGGCGGCAGTCCGACTGAGCAGCGGGACACCGATCTTGAAAGCGACAACCCGTCGGCAGATTCATAAGACTTGGGACAAGGCCGCGAATGGTTTTCAGCTCGTGAAGCTTTTGACCCGTTTCGAAATGGGGAATGGATTCCAAAAGACCCTTCGTATAGTGATGCTTCGGGCGATAGAAAATATCCTCAACCGTTCCCTGCTCAACAATTCGTCCGGCGTACATCACGACAACGTCCTGGCACATCTCTGCAACCACTCCAAGATCGTGGGTGATGAGGATCATCCCCATGTGAAAGTCTTTTTGAAGTTTTCGCATCAGATCCAGAATCTGAGCCTGGATGGTGACGTCCAAAGCCGTGGTGGGTTCATCTGCAATCAAGAGCTTCGGGTTACACGACATGGCCATCGCAATCATCACACGCTGGCGCATTCCCCCCGAAAGTTGATGAGGATACTCGTGATAGCGTTGCTCGGCAGCTGGGATTCCCACCTTCTTTAGCATTTCGAGTGTTCGAGCCTTCACTTGCTCGGTTTTCCAAGAGGGCTGGTGAATTGCAATGGCTTCATCGATTTGATTGCCAACGGTGTAGACCGGATTTAGCGACGTCATCGGCTCTTGAAAGATCATTGCCATTTCGTTGCCACGAACTTGGCGCATCTCTTCTTCCGATAGTTTTAGTAGATCCTTGCCGTTGAACAGGATTTGGCCGGCTTCGATTAGACCTGGGGCCTGAATGAGTCTCATTACAGAAAGAGAAGTCACGGATTTTCCACAGCCTGATTCGCCCACGATGCCAAGAGTGCGACCCGGTTTGACCGAGAAGCTCACGTCATCAACGGCATAAAAGGCGCCGTCATCCGTTCGAAATCGAGTGCGTAAATTTTTGACTTCTAAAAGATCACTCAAGGGGCCACCTCAGACGTTCACTTATAAGATCAAAGGCGTTGTAAGTCCATGAAATAACGGATAGAACTCTGCCTCAATGAGACTCGAAGAGACGCCCCATTTGAAAGACTATCTTGAACAGCTTTTGGCCCCGCAGGGGACGCTGGGCGCGACCCTACGCGAGGCTCGTAGCCACGCCCAACGGCATGCGCGCACCCTGAATTTGGAGGGAATCTCACTGTCGACCGCCGAGGCCTCCTTCTTGAAGTGGGCCGCCGCAAGAAAGCCCGCCAAAAAGGCCGTGGAGATCGGAACTCTCACCGGTGGGTCGGGAGTCGCCATCCTAGAAGCCCTGGAAGTGGGCGGAACTCTTTGGACGCTTGAGAAAAATTCTGTGCATAGTCAGATGGCTCGAAGTGTTCTCGAGCCCTTGGCGTCCGCGCTTCAAAAAACTGTTCACATTCTTGAAGGCGACGCCCGGGAAACGCTAAAAGATCTTTCTCGACTTGGACCTTTTGATTTTGTTTTTATTGATGGCAATAAAGCGGCCTACGGCGATTACCTTAAATGGGCCGAAAGCCATCTAGAGCCCGGGGGGGCTCTTGTCGCGGACAATGTTTTCTTAGGCGGCGAGATTGGGTTGGAAGAGGGTGTCACCTTTTCGAAGAAGCAAATTCAGGTGATGCGACAATTCAATGAAAGACTTTTGAAATCATCCGAGTGGAAGTCGGTCCTCGTGCCCACCCAAGAGGGCCTCATCTTCGCAGAACGTGTGGGTTAAATCTTCCTGCTGGGAAAAAAAGCTCGCCCTAATTATCAAGACGGATCTGGCAATTCCAAAAATGACTTTTCGAATCGGGTTCGTAACTGATCAGGGCTCCTCGAGACGTCTCGACGAACATTTTTGTCGCGACACTCATATCCAAGGTCACGCCATCATTCGAAACGATCCGAAGTCGCTCGTACTCCTTCGCAGATTCTGGGCCCACGTACTGAGCCTTCGTCTTCAGAGGCACGCGAGTCGAGCCCGACAGAATCAAGAGCTTCGGTTTAGCCTCTTGGTCCAAATCACACTCCAGGACAACCCGACGTTGAAAAAAGCCCGAGCTCTGAGGAGTCAGCTGCGTACAGTCGTAGATTGCGGCTTGGGTCAAAGTTGAAAACAGAATGGAAAAAAGAACCTTAAAAGCCATGCAGAAAGCCTAACACGGAATCGGCTCCGTTTTCAAATACAAGCACATCGAACTAAAAATAGACTGCCGGAAAAGGCAGTCTATTCTTTTGGCGTGAGTCGATTCGAATCCAGGGCCTAGGGTCGGCCACAGCTAAATGACTTCGTGATCGTTTTTTTGCTTATCGCATCGAATAGTTGAACCATCGAATCGGAATCCTTATCTTTTTTGTAGAAATGAACGATGTAGCGACTTCTGTCCATTTCAGAAAGAACCTCCGAAGTTACGTTGAACTCTCCATAAGTTCTGCCGAAAGGATTGATCGGCCCTATTCTTGGGCCATGTCCCAGGTTTAGTTGAAATTTAAAGGTTGAGTGGCTCAACCAATCTGTGTTTTCAATAAGTTACTACACAATTTGAAACCAGAAAAAAGAAGGAGCCACCCAATGAAGAAGACCGTACTGAAAGCGGCCAAA
>JBKDHV010000021.1:0-18828 GCA_046336915.1 Bdellovibrionales bacterium | reverse complement strand
GATATCTTTCACCACAGAGCTTGTCGACTTCCGCTTCGCACTGTCGGATGAATTCTTTCACTGCTGGTGGGAGCAGCGTGGAGATCAGCAAATGCTGCGTCTCGATAGGACCCTCAAGATTTTCAAAGCGATCACTGAGAATATCGGACTTTTTGGCGTGCTGAAGCTTCTTGCGGTTGATCTTTTTGGCCGCTTTCAGTACGGTCTTCTTCATTGGGTGGCTCCTTCTTTTTTCTGGTTTCAAATTGTGTAGTAACTTATTGAAAACACAGATTGGTTGAGCCACTCAACCTTTAAATTTCAACTAAACCCGGGACATGGCCAATTGGAACCCCCCAAGGAGGAATAGCAAGTCCAGTCCTAGCCAACATCTATCTGAACGACGTTGTAGATCAATGGTTCCTACAGAACTATGCCTGCTACAACAACATCATCGTCAGATACGCGGACGACGCGGTTTTCTTCTTCAAAGAGGAAAATGAGGCCAAAGATTTTATGCAAGCCCTCGAAAAACGCACAGCGGAATATGGCATCTCCATAAACCAAGACAAGTCGCGTTTGAGCAAGATGGACAAGAAGAGCCACGAAAGTTTCAACTTTCTCGGCTTCACGTTCTATCGAGGGAAACAGGGCCGTCGCAATATCCTTAAGGTTAAAACTCAAAAAGAGCGCCTGCAAAAGGCCATCACTGAGTTCTACCACTGGATTAAGACAAACCGAAACCGTATGAAGCTCGGCGAACTCTGGTCTCTGGCGAAAGCCAAGATTATGGGACACGTCAACTACTACGGCTATTGGATGAACGGAACAAAGATCAATCATTTCTACTCTGAGGCATGGAGAGCGCTTTTTAAGTGGCTCAACAGAAGGAGTCAGATGAGATCTTACACCGTGGATGGCTTCATCGAAAGAGTGAAGAACTTTCCTCTGATGCCTGCCTTGAAAGACATAAAATGGAGAAATCTAGGAAGGAGCTTCGGATATGCTCACAAATAAACCAAACCAGATTTTGAAGAGCCGTATGCGGGAAACTCGCACGTACGGATCTGTGAGGGTTTTACCTTTGACCGCTTCGAATGGTTGGAGGTAATTCTACTCTATGGCAAAACTGTTACTTGCTGAAGTCCTAAAGAAGAAGGGGCTGTCGAAACGGCAGTTCGCGAAGCGTCTCGGGAAGGAGTACCCGACGGTCTTTCGTTATTTCCGCGAGGGCTACGATCCGAAGCTATCTGTATTGGAAGATTGGGCCCGGGTACTAGGTTGCCGAATTAGAGATATATATGAGGAATAGACCATGACAAATGAAGAGCTGATGCACTCGGCACTTACTGGGCGTTTGTGGCTTGCCGGCGGAGCGATAGTTGCGGGGCTGATAACGATAGGTTTAGGGGCTTACCTGATTTTCCACAAAAGAGGCGATGGTGCTTCAGACTCTCGATTTAAGGCGGGTGGACTGGAGTTTTCGTCCGGTACAGTTGGAGGTCTCTTTATTGTTTCAGGATTTGCTTGGGGGTTTGTCGCGGCTTGGCTTGCTCCGAAATTGAAGCTGAATGGAAACGAAGTCGCATTGAATCTATTCGAAAAGCCGTTGGTACAAGCGGTGGCAGTTCTCGATACGGGGAAGGCAGCAGATAGCGGTTCTGACTTATACGCAGAATTTCGAATACTCGCGGAGGCGGAAATTGGAAAAAAACTTCGAGATGGAAAGACGTCAGCAACGCAGATAGAAACAGACATGGTCGTCGAGAATAACCACCCGGTATTCTCTATTGCCGCCGAGTCAGACGAGAGATCGGTGGCCATGAAGTACGTTCCTGTTAACGAAAAAGGGAACCTTAGATTTGTGCCTGTGGAGATAATCGCCAAAAGTGTCGATTCTCATGGCGCAGTTCTTCAATTCACATGCACTTCTTCGATTGAAGCATTCATTCGAAAAGTAGAGAATAATCCTGCAAGTGCTGACCTAAACACTCATCGAAGAGTTTTAAAAGAGCGGTGCGCATCCGAAATCGAAGGGCTCTCAAAAGAGAAAAGGGAAAAAATTCTTGTAGATAAGCAGTAGCTGCCTTTCAGTGATCTAGTAGCCGTATAGAACGTGGCTGAGAAAATTTGAAATGCTAATTGTCCCGTCATGTAGACACCCCGATCATCGGCACGATCCTCGCCACCGTTCGCAGCATTTCCGCACCGGCTTCCGTGATTTCGTTTCTCTCGGTTTCTCTGTTGAATCCCATTCTTCTCTTCCTTCTCTGTCTTTTAATTTTATCTATTCATTGATTTTTCCTGTTTCCCGCCCCCGCCCGTGGTTTGGTTGGTCACCAGTTCCTGACCACTTCCCATCAAGATGTAATCGTAGAGGGGGAGTGGTCAGGAACGATCAGGGGGCCAGCCTGGCCACGGGCGGGGGCGGGAGTTCTTGTGATTTCATGGATTTGAGAGTTTTTTCGTGGCGCTCGCAAGGCTGTCTTCAGTGTCACCCCCGCTGACACCTGGAGTTTAACTCAAACCGCTGAAATTTTCGTAAGACTCGTCTCTATCTCCCGCAGGGTGAATCGGCTTTCCTCCCCTGACCACGGAGCATCGGTTTTCATCGAGCGGAGCAGATCAAGCGTAGTGAAGTAGATTCCGTTGCTACGGCTAGAGAGTTTGACTGCGGGGTTCTGTGCTCTCGTCTCACTCACTTCGTTTCGGAGAATGTTCAGGATGCGTTCGTCTTTGCACAGAAAGAAAATGACCTCGAACTGGCGGGACAAGAGCAGGGCCTTCATGATTTTCTGATATCGCGCCTTCGCCTTTTGCGAGAGTTCCACCTCCAAGGCCACTCGCAAGCGACTGCTTTTTGTCGTCAGCGTAAAGATAGCATCGGGAACCTTCCATTCCCGATCATGCCCGGCCATAGAAATGGGATGACTTTTCCCATGCCGAACCCGTAGTTCGGCTTCCGTTACGAAGTCTCCCACGACTGACGACTCCGAGAGAATGCGACGGGCCTCGTTGACGATTCGATCATGGTCGTATTGCGAACGGAAGGCGGGCCTGGATTTCAAGAGTTCGTCGGGAACAAGGAGCTTCCTGCTGGCATAGAGCAGACCTCTTCTGGTGAGCCGATAGCCCAAGTGGGCACTGGCGTCGCCGAGCAAGGTCTCGATCAATCCGTAATTCTTCAGCCGCCGAATCGCCCGAGGCATATTATAGGATGCCGAGATCCTATCAATAGCTTCGATCAGGTCCGACTGCTTGGCGAATCTATTGGACGCTAAGTATCGGATGATTTCAGCATCCACTCCGCAAAGCGAAGGCAGCGGCGCTCTGGAGTTTCCCCGCTGAGAATCGGTCATTGGCTACTCCCAGCGAGCCTGCTCCAGGATGACGTACTCGAAATGCGCAGGGATAAAAGTGTTCCCTTTCACTTGGTCATCCACGAATCTTACCTCCACCTTGGGCGGAATCAGATTCGGCGGTTGACCATTGGTGAAAGCCTTGGCGGAGCGATTGATCCCGTCAGATTTTCCCTTCTCGAAGGCGGCGGACTCTTTCGCGGCCACGGTTTCGTGGAGCAGATAGCCGGAGGCTCCACCGATCACGGCTCCGGCGGCAGCTCCAAGGTAAGCGTTCTTGATTCGGCCTCGTCCCTTCGGGCCGGGGTCCACCAAGGCACCGATTCCGGCACCAGCGGCGGCTCCGGTTCCCGCTCCGAAAAGAACGGATTTCGTTCCGGTCGCGCAGGCAGACAAAGCGAGGCATAGCAGGGCGACGAATGGAATTTTAAGCGAAGAATTCATATTTCCTCCCGCAGTCGGCGTGACTCGTCAGACGGCCACGCGATGCACTTCAGCCTTTTCGTTTCGTCCTGGAGGATTCAGAAGATATTTTCGATCAATTTTCTCTTTGGGAATGCAGGGTAAGGGCTTCGGGTCTTTGTTCGGAAAGGGCGTGAACCTGATTCTTGTGGTCTTCACTCCTTCAAAGTAAGGGATCGAAACGAGGGCCTCGCCGGTCCTGAGGTTCGATTTGATGATGTTCGGGTGAAAAAGGTATTCCTCCACGGCCCTGACGGAAAGTTCTCCTGTTTTGTTGTTTCCGAATAGGCCGCGCGAGACCCGCTCCGTCTCTTTTGCTGCGGCCTTGGTTCCGAATGAGTTCGCGAAGAATTCGGCTGTCTCGGGGTCATTGTTCCGCATGACAACCTTGATATTCGTGTTGGTCGTGACCACATTACGAAAGGCCGGACCCACTTTGTCGAGATCGCCGAGGGCCTGGTGGGAAAAGACCATGCCGATATTCGCCGACCTTGATTTGTTGAGCAGGGCCTCGAAACCTTCGTAGATGTAGTCCTGAAAGTCATCGAGATAGACAGAGGTAAAGCTCGCGTTCGATCCGCCCTCGTTGTGGCGTTTCGCGACGGCGTTCTGAAGACACTGCAACACCAACTTTCCGGTCGAAGCGCCGAGGAACTGATAGTACATGGTGGGGAGCTGAAAGTAGCAAATCCATTTGTGCTTCAGCGCCAGACTCATATCAATATGCGGTTGCGTCGCATTGAACAACGGAAAGACTTCGTCCGCGCAGAAGTGGCTGAGCTTTGCGATAAGTCCGCTGGTTCTTTCCTCCCGTTCCTTTGTCGAAAGTCCATTGAATGCCGTCAACTGCTCTTTGAGGGTGTCGTTTCGGCTGGCCTCGATCCATCTTTCCAGGGCGTCCTTATTCGTCAGAAGCGTGTGGACGTGCGAGAAAGTCGGCACCACTCCTTGCTCTTTTATGACCGCGATGATGTCTCGGAAGACGCGAAACTGAATGCTCTCGAAGTATTCGCTCTCGAACTTGAAGCTCGAAAACACTCGCTCCGTCACTTCTTGCACAGAGCCGACCGCGAGGGGGTTGAACGAACAAGACTCGGCCGGATTCGACAAAGAAAACAGACGAAAGTCGCTAGCTCGTCCGGCCTCAACCGCATAGGCATAGATTTTATCCAGAAAGGATTTGTCCGCCTTTCCATCGACGATGATGAGACCACCGCCGTTTTGAATGTCTTGAATGGCCCAGGGAAGAATAACGGACTCGGATTTTCCGCTGCTCGTCGTGCCAATCACTTGGGTATGCCGTGTCCGCAGGTCCGTGGTGAGATGGACTGGTTGATGATCTTCTCCATGCCCCAGGAGGATGAGGCCGTTGCTCTTTCGAACACCGTCCGTGATGCCTTCAATAAATCCATTCCAATGAAGGCAAATGCGATAGACGGCGAACAGAACTCCGAGGATCATTGCCACCCAGAGATATTTTATGGACGCGTAGCTGTTCCAGTGGTGCGTAACGGCATCTGTCAGGTGGATAAAAACGCGATAGATCGTGAACGAGACCGGCACACCGATGAGCAGAAAGACCAGGAATAGGTCGCCTCTCTCCAATGGTTTTTGATTCATAGACTCATTCCCCGTTCGATAAACACGAGGAATTCGGTTCCAGATTCCACAGTGACGTAGGGCACGACGCTCTGCATCTCTTCCGCCTGGGCCTTCGCCTGCGCACTTGCGGATTCCGAAAGTCCGTTGAGTGCCGCGTTCTTCAAGTTTCCAGGCTCGAAGGGTAGCCCATTGGTCTTTTCCCGATCCTTGAACCCCTCGGCAAATCCCGCGACGAAGTTTCCAAGGAAGCGTCCGCCCTCTTTCTTGAGGATTTGCGAATGGTAATCGCCGACAATGCCGCTCGAACCATCCCGCATGACCGCTACCGCCGAAAACGGCTGTTCAATTCCGTTCTCAAAAACGAAGGTATGAAACGTTACTTGAACACGATTTGATCCTGAGTCGTTCTGCGCATTGCCGAGAACTTTCGTTCCCATTGGAATAGAAAATCCCGAAGGTGCGGAGAATTCCTTCGTGATGACGGCAATCGCGGGGTTTCGAGAGTCAGAGGTGACGATTCGATTCAGAAGTCGCGCCGGAATGGCGGTCCCCGAGGGCAGGCCCAAACCGAGGCTGTTTCCTTGGGGGCTGACGAGTTGGCTCGCAGAGAGCTGCCGATTCGATGTCGTGCGCCCGGCTCCGGGCGAGAGGCCGGACAGGCTGGAAAGGTAAAACCCGCCGTTCGAGCTCTGTTCGATTCCGTTTGCGGTGGCTCCTTGGGGAATGGCCGTGTGGTTGTCGATGGATGTGGCCGCAGGGGGCGACTCATGTTCGCCGTTGCCTGTGAAAAGAAGGCCAATGACAGCCAGTCCGGCGAGTCCCATCAGCCAGTTTCGGATCTTCTTAAGATCGAGGCGGCGGTATTTCCCGATGGGGGCATCCCTGGTCAGAAAATACTGGTCCACTTTCGATAAATTCATTCATTCCCCTTTCAAATGGGCGTGACCGAGATTTTGATTCCGGCCTTTTGCGATTCTGGATGAAATCGAAGTGTGGTGAGACTGCGCTCGCGCACGTTTTCTCCGCGAACGAGAATCATTCCCTGTGCCCGTTGCCCCTTATCCAGCGAAAGGCGCTCCAGGTAAATGTTCTCTATGGGCAGAGATCGGCCCGCCTGGAGAACCTCGAAATCTCCCGGCTGGAAAACAGCTTTCTTGTCCTTGGATTCCACCTCAAAGGAATAAATCAGCGACGAGTTCGTTTTCGTTGACGCAATGGAGATGAGCCTCAGCGTAATTCCATTCGCGGTTTTTGAGACCTCAATGGGCTTGGTGACAATCGCCGAGGACGTCGAGCTTGATGCCGGGGACTTCCGTTTTATTCGCAGAATGTAGTCGGGCTCGAATCCGCGGCCCGCGCTGATCCTGAAATTGAATTTTCCGTACTCCGTCATAACGAAGAGATTGGTGGAAACTCCCGAGATCAGCGGCTTGATGGCGATGGAGTTGGCAACGTATTCGACCTTGAAGGAATCCTGGTCGCCAACAATTGCCTGCGTGGGTCTGGTATCGAATTGCAAAAGAGTAGAATAGCCGATTGCCACGCGAACCTGGCCGACGTCGGCCTCGCCTAGGTTGAGCGTTTTGACGTTCTTCGCGAACGATGTCTGCGCAGCGAGAAGCAACAGAGCCGTGAAGATAAGATTGTGTCTCATCCTTTACTCCATTCCGTTGTCGATCAGTTGTTCGGAAGTGACATAGACTCCTTCGGGATTCTGCTCAGTGCGATCACCAATTCGAATTTTCAGGGCGAAGGCGAGAGAGCTCACGGCCCGGAGGCCATCGATGGTGAGGATTCGATCGCCGGCGACATTAGCGACACCCTTTTCAAGATCTGCGTTGACGCTGCTGATGTAGAATCGCTGAGAAACCTTTTTCTCCTGGGCAATCTTGATCTGGCTGGCATTGGCCCGTAGGAATGATTCGCGGAACGACCGATCCACAAATCGCGATGCTTTCCCGATTGATTTTTCGATGCTTCCTGGTTCCCAGTTGTGGCGGATTTCGAGATAGTGCGAAATGACTCTCTTCGCTTCGCGCTCAAGATATTCCTTTGGTGGCGGATCGGAGCGAAGCATCCCAGAATCAACCGAGGAAACTGCGAAGATCGGCGGCGAACGGAATGAAACGATAGTAAGGGAAATGGCGAGAACCGTGTTCACGCAGCCGAAGACAAGGAGTAGGCCCTTGAGAATTTGATTTTGGGCGGCTTCATTGCCCCAGACCTCGAACCATGCTCGACGTGTTTTTTGAATCATTTTTGACCTCTCTTCGAATGGAGTCCTTTCAGTTCCTTGTGCATGGAGCTTTGCCTCATTCGGTCATGGATAGATCGTTGCATGTTTGTCGCGTAGGCCTTCGTATCGCCAAGAACGGCTCGCCCAACCTTCATTACGGCGGCGGCCTTGGTTGGCGCGGTGAGCATGGTCGCGGCCGTAATTGGTCCTAGTGTATTGGCGAAGGCGGTGAAGCCACCGCTAACCAGCGATTTGACCACCAGGGGCGTGCAGAGCATGGAAATCGCGATCACGAAGTTCAGCACAATCACGGTCAGGTAGTTTCCCGATGTGGCGTAGGCGTTGCCAAACGGAAGAGCTGCAAGCATCGCGGATAGGACTGCCCAAACCACTTTCCAGCTCGCAATTTCGATCATCGATTTAAATAGGTTCAGCGTCATCTTGGGCGAGAAGATATGAAACAGCAGCAGAATCGGCGCGATGAGCGAAAGAAAAACCCAGCTAAAGTGATAGACAGCCACCATCAGAAATCTGGCGATGTAGAGGATGATGTAAGAGAGAAAGGACAGCGATGCTACGATCAAGTCATTAAAGCCGAGAACCAGCGATGTCGGCGACACCGTGTAGGACTGCGCCTTATCTCCAGCCATTTGCAGGAACGTATCGAGCCCCTGCATGTCCGATATTTTTTCAGCCAGTCCCGAGGTGATGAACAAGATGGTATCCGTGATTTCCTGGAACCCCGCGAGGAGCAGCGTTGAAATGAAGGCCCGCTTCACCGTCTCGATGAAGTCGGGGCCGCCCGTGGGTGCCTTCAGCCAGGTGACTACCAACGAAATGCAGAAAAAGAGTGGCAACATTAGGTAATAGGTGTTCCTCAGCTCCGTGTGGAGCTTGTGGGCGAGTGCGCCCAGGAGTTCGAAGTTTTCCACGATGTTCCTCTACTTGCCCAGCCGGGGAAGACTGTAAGTCGGCTGGAGTCGCCCGAACGCTTCGGAGACGCCTTCGTACTGCATCTTGAATTGCTCCGAATCGAGTTTTCCGCGACGGTTCTGCAAGGCCAACTGCTCGCTTTGCAGTTTCAAGATGGCAGCGTTGGTGCGGAGAATTTGATTCAGGACGTGGATCATGATCCCCATGCTCTGAACGGTCACTTTGGCCGCGCCCGCCGGGTTGACCATGTGGGCGTAGTCTTTGATTCGCTCGGCCTCAGGGTCCAGGCGGTTCGCGTACTTGAACGCCTCGTTATGAAGATTGATAGCCTCGGCGACGCTTCGATCCGTCAGCATCTGCATTTTCCCTTCGGGAGTGTTGGGAATCCGGCCGTAGAGTTCTTCGACTTTGAAAAGGATTTGATCCAGACTATCCAAGTCCGAAAGCACGCCTGGATTTAAAGTCTGATTGGCGGTTCTCATCAAGCGCAGGGCGTCCCGCAAGCCGCGATTGACATCACGGAGCAGATTCAGCGTATCCCGTCCGTTTCCTAGAATATTTTGAAGCTGGGTCAACTGCTGAATTGCCGTTTGCAGAATCTGAGCAAGATAGATAAGGTCCCCGCCCCAGAAGTCGGCGCGGGCTGGCGGGGTCGCCAACATGGCAACCGCGAGCACTGGAGCGAGGATGTAGCGTTTCATTCGTTTCATGTCGCACCTTTTGTTTTCAAGTAATGGGCGTAGCCGAAAGGGTATTTCTCGGCGAAATCGGCTATGACCTGGCGAAGCGAGAGAGCCGGGTCTTCCTGGCGCACTTCTTCAATTCTGGCGTTGTCGGTGGCGTCGCTAGTTGCGAGCCAATACTCTACCGGCGTCGGAGCCGCGCGGATCACCGTCCGGTTTTCGTTGCAGATGAGGAACGCCTCGGAATAAGCGCCTTTTTGCTGCCCAAGTGAGCCGATCAAGGCCATTTCCTGGTCGTTGAGCTTAAGAATCTTTCGGATCGGCTCAAGGTCTCCGCGCTGGAGGAGAATGAACTTACTCGCCGTATTGGCAAGCAGGGCTCCGCCGATGGGACTCGCCATGATTTCGTCAAGACCTTGCGTAATGAAAGTAATCGACGATCCCGTTTTTCGGAGAGTCCGCACGCAGTATTCCATGAAGGAGCTGGACGCCTGACTTTTCAGGAGCTCCCAACATTCATCCATGAGAATCTGTTTCCGCCGACCCTGCGATTCACCTTTTGCTTCGACTTTTCCCAGAATGAAATCGGTAATGATGAGGATCATCACTGATTGCAGATCGGGGTAGGCTGACAAGCCCTTCAGGTCGAAAACGACGAAGTCACTCGTCAAATCGAGGCCGTCTTTCCTGTCGAGCATGCGCCCGTAGGGCCGCGTGTCGGTCCACGGAAAGAGCATCTTCGCGAATGACTTGAGTTCCTCTTCCTTGGATGCCGCCAAATGCCTCGTCAGATCGGAGAGCGTCGGCGTGCCTGTGGTCCGTTCATAAACCTGAATCAGTGCCTCTTCCAAAAGGCTTTTTTGCAGCTTCGGAAGTTTGTTGCCATCTTGATCGACCAAAATGCTTTCAAGCATCGCCAGAAGAAATTTGAGTTTCTGCGGAGAAGGTTTTGATTCTCCCTCTGGTAGGAGCATCGGATTGATACCGGCGACCGGATTGTCGTCTTTCGGTGGACTGATCTCGATGTACTGGCCATTGAAGAACTCGCAGATTTTCCGATAGGAGCCGCCAATATCAATGATGTAAACCATCGGCTTCTGGGTCATGTACTGCAAGAGAACGAGGTTGTTCAAAAAGCTCTTTCCAGCTCCGCTCGATCCCGTAACGAGGGAGTTATAGTTCGGTAGCCGACTGTCGAACGGGTCGTAGGAAATGAGTCCGCCGGAGCGATTACGAAATAGGCAAATGGGTTTCACGCTATCGCCCGTGTAGTCCTGGTAGATGGGCAGCAGATCGGAGAGGTTGTCGGTCTTGATCCTCTTGGGCCGTAGCATTTTCGTGGTTCCACAAGGGAGGATCGTTTTCCAGGCCGGTAGGCCGGAAACGGTTTCCACGATGCCCTCGGCCCCGTTGAGTTCGCGGAACTTCGCGAGGACGGTGCGAGTTTTCAGTTCCAGTTCGTCTTGATCTTCCCCTCGGATCAGGATCGCCACTTGGGTATAGAGGATTTTCTGCCCGGTATTGATGATCTCGCGGAGAAGGTCTTCCGTGGCATTGAGCTGCGCTTCGCTTTCAAGGTCCGTCGCCCGCCCGCCATGCGACATCGACATGGAGTGCGCCATCTTTCGCTTCGTTTGCAACTGGCTCAGCTCTTTGGATTGAACCGGCACCTGTACATGGCAATGCAACGAATAGTGAAACGGCAAATCCAGCAGTTTCACGACCAACGCGGAATGGGTTATGTCAGGCAGATTCTTCAGCGTCAGAACGCGGTGATAAATCCCATCCAGCAAAAACGAGTCATAGTCCACGAGCAGATCTGAGAAGGCCAACTGCTCCCTTGGGCTCGGAAGCGAAAGCTCAGGAGCCAAGGCCAATTCAGCAGGAGCAAATTCTTGCTCCCGATGGGCGACGGTCAGAGACGGAGCCGGGACCACGCGAGATCGCCGGGGGTTCAAGAAGCGATAGATCACCTCTTTGATATCGTCCTCGGGCATATCCAGGCACTCGATTCCGGTCACGGCCATGCTCTGCGCCAAGGCGAGTTTCGACTGCTGAATGTCATGAACACGTTTTTCAAACGTTGCTTTGCTCATGGAATGGAAGTGCGTCGGCGACTGGAAGAGACGCTTCAAGACTCCTGCGCTCTCCGCAGTCACCGCGTCCGGTCTTTGATAGAGGAACAGGTAAAGGTCTGACTTTACCAGCTCAAGATTATCGAGCGCCGCGCGAAGGTGTTTCTCGCGAGACAATGCAACCCAACCGATGTCGTTCGCCTTATCGGCGAACGCGGCGTGCTCCTCGATGAGGCTCTTGCAGTCCGAGTTGATGTCCACCACGAACGAAATCTCGGTATTATCGGGAAGTCCGTTCAAAAAGGACCGGATGTCCTGATTCAACTGATTGGTGGCGTCCGTATCCAGGGTTTCAATGGCTCGGCCTTTCAAACGCATGGGGGCGACGAGTGAGCCGTCGGAAAGAACGATGATCCCGTCCACGATATCCCAGTAAGGAAGTTCATGAGCCAGGGAGTGCTCGCGGCGAAACTCTGAAAGCGTCGTCAGAGGGCGAACGTCAGGCTTTTTCATTCGTGACTCCTGTTTGCTGAATGAGCGGACGATACTCGGTGTCCGCGCCGCCGCCGCTGTAGATTGACGGTCTTGTTTTGAATTGAATCAGGTGTTGCAGGTATCCATCAGGTTTTCCCTTCTTCACGAAATGAAGGACGCCGGCCAGCGCGGCGGTGCCGATCCAGACGATGGGAAATTTCAAGCGGGTTGTTCCGAAGAATAAGTTGCTGACTGAGAGATACAAGAAAATGAGGAGCAGATCGGCAAGCTCGAATCCAAACAACCGCAGCCGATTGTCGAGCGCCCGGGGGACTTTGGTTACATGTAATGACATCGCACCTCCAAAATCGGAAGGGGGGGGTGAACCCCTCCCTCTCCGAAAAAATTTAACGAACGGAAGAACTGATGAAATCGACGATCCCCTGCGCACCGAATCCTAAAATGCAGCCGATCACCGCGTAGATGATGTGCTGGCGCGCATTAGGGTTGCCGGTGATGAAGCTGAAGCCGGCGAACAAGAGCCCCATTGTCGCGAGGACCGGGAGCACGACGTTCGAAAGTTTCATTTTGATCGTCATCAGAGAAGACTCGAAGCTCGCGAAACAGGGCTCCGCGATCAGGAGGCCCATGAAAACCATGAGCCCCAAGGCGAGGAAAAATTGTCGTTTGTTATTCATCCTGACTCCTTTTTTAGGCGGCGTCGGAGCCAACGACCGAGAGGTCTGGTCCCGCCACCACGGTTTTCTTGGTCGGCACGGTATTGAGATAGATGTCGTCAGCACCGAAGATGTCCCAAGTGAGTTTGAGTAGGTCGCGATTCGCTCCATCCAGGAGCTTTGCCTCTCCGACGTTGTTCCAGAAATACTTGCGGCCTTCCTTGAAAGATTCTTCCCGCGTCAGAATGACGAAGTCGTAGCGGTCGGTGTGCGTGCGCTCCGGGAGCATATAGAATTGATCCTTGAGCAGCGTTTTCAGACAGACTGTGTAAGTGTGCGAGCCTTCGGTAATGAGCGCGTGTCCAATCGATTTCACTTTCAAGACGCGGCCATTGGTATCGATCACGCCCTTGAAAATATCGAATCGGAAGATGGTGCGTTCCGCGCTTTCCTTGATTTGTTCTAGCGTTTTGGCAATAAGTGTCCCTGCCTTTTCCATGAAAAGACCTCCATTGTTTGTAGGGTTTGTGTCTTGGTTTGTTAGGCGGCGATAGTGCAGAATTGTTCGAGGAGCGCGGATTCTTCCCTGGCGTGCGTGATCTGGATGATCCGCATCCGGAGGTGGTTCACGGCTCCGTCGAGCATCATGTCAGTGGAATTCCAGGAGTGGCCGATGTATCTTGCGATTTCCTGGATCGTCATATTGTCCCAGAATCGCAAGTAAACTATCAGGCGCTGCTTCGGGCTTAAGAACGCCAGCGCTTCCTTGAGTAGATCGAAATTTTCCTGAGTCATCGTGACAGGTTTTTTGAATTTGGATCTTCTCATGACGCTTCTCCACGACTAGCTTTTTGCCGCTCCGGTTTGATGACCGGCGAGCGAAACTCCAGCTGTTGCCATTGCTCCAAGCTGTCAGGGCGTTTTTGAAAGAGTCGCGCGAAGATCCTTCGTAGCCAGTTTGAAATACGTTCCGTTTTCACTTCCACCTCCGTTGGGTCTCAAGAACGTCATCGTTCTCGTGTGGACCTCCATTTCACGGAGCGGGCCAAGGGTGCCGAGGTGATGCAAGTGATTGATAATCCGATTGAATCTGAATTCGTGACCGAAGATGCCTGCGCAGAAATTCGATTTTCTGTTTGCGCGTGCGAACGCGGGAAGAGTCGTGACGAGAAAAATCGCGGAGTTAGGTGTGATCGCCATCACGAACGGAGTTCGCGAAGGCGAACACAGGGAACGTCATGCTCTGCTGTAAAATCGCCGAAGGCCACCAAGATAAAAAACGGTTCCGAGCGCAAAAAGATGAAAGACTATGAGTGGCCACTGTGATCCGAAAAAATCTCGAAAGGTCAAGTAAGCGACGAGTTGGGAGATGCTAACGACAAAGAAGGCAGCAATTCCCCAGAATTTGTTTTTCCAAAGTCCAATTGCTGTCACTGTGTCGAGAACAAGTAGATAAACGATCCACATCTTCCAGATCACATTCATTTCTGAAAAGTGTAGCCGAAGGTCGAAAAAGTCCGCGAGATGCAGCAGGGCGCCTATGAAATAAAAAACTGCGACGACCTTTAAGAAAATCGTCTGCGGCCGGTTTAGCTCTACTGAAGACAGCATTGTTTAAATTTCTTTCCGCTGCCGCAGGGACATGGGTCATTCCGGCCGACCTTAGGCTCCGCACGGACGACAGTTGCCGACTGTTTAATGTCTTCGATCCACTGCGACCGTAGATCACGAATGCCAGTGACAAACTCGCCATGATGTTCCTTCAGTTGATCATTCAGTGCGAAGTGGCTGGCCGCCAGCATGATCCAATCTTTCGATTTACCCTTTTCCAATTCTTGGCGCGTTCTTTTCATCACACGTAGAGCTGCTTCAAGCACAGTCGGAGTCCAGGACATAAGTGCTTCAGGTGTTGGATCGACAAAATCATCCGCAAACGGAGTGTTTCCGGCACGAAGGCCCCAAAGAAATTGCTCGATTTCCTTCTCCCTTGCGATAGCGGCGCGAAGGAGCCCTTCGTTGCCGCCGGGAAATTCTGTCGGCCAATCGGAAAAGAGGAAAGGGTTGTCCAGCTCCTGATGGCTGGCCAACTCGTTCCAAAGTCCCATCAGGCATGAGTACCAAGCTTGTGCAGCCCCCAGGTCTTCGAAGGCTGGGCGCGCATCCTCGCCACCGAAAAGGTGTTCAAAGAGTTGGCTGGGCTGGACGTTTTCAACGGTCAAGACTGCTCCTGCGGTCGCCGCTCGCACTTCGGCGAATGACAGATTGGGATGGTATTCCGCCAAGAGAGATTTCATTTTGTCGTCGCCAGGGTATCTTCCAATTCCAAGCATACTCAGTGCTCCTTCACCGGCGCCACCAGTTCCACCTTGATTCTATCCGGCGCTTCAAAGAACACGGCGTAGGATGTTGATCCACCCGCATGAGGGTGGCGGTCTTCGTAAAGAATCGACACGTTTCGCTCTTTCAACTGAGCGGTCATTTGATCGACATGCCTGCGACTGGAGGCATGAAAGGCGAGATGATTAAGGCCGGGGCGGCAGCGATGATACGGAATCGACAGGTGCTTCTCCGCGGCCTGAACAAAGACAAAATAAGTTTCGGCGAGTTTGAAACTGATGCCGCCAGACCATTTTTGAAATGACTTGTACCCGAGTGATCCGAGGAACCATGACCAAAATTGCTCCGACTTGGCCAGGTCAGAGCAGTAGATTTCGATGTGATGTGGTTTACCAGCGGCAGACAGGGACTCGTTTTCAAGAGTCTCTTCGTGAATCTCTGGAGCCTCGGGGTCGAGAATCTCGGACTGGAACACAGAGAATAGCCTCAGAACATCTGGATCGTTATCAATCCGTACTATGTTGACCCTCGCACTTTCCCCGAAGAAACGGATGACCTCTGTCCGCACTAATGGAGAATCGGGGTCGCGAAGGAAAAGAACGTCCACTTCGGCGTGTTTTCGATAGAGCCGAAGCACATCTTCCTGTAGGCGCAAATAGCTCCCTTCAGAACCAGGCCGAATTTTGAATTTGTAGATGCGAGTTATCGTTGCCTTCATTCTGTTATCCGACCTCAATCGCCGCGAAGTTCATCATGGGCTTGGGGAGTATCTTCACATTCAACTCTTCGCAGCGGTCCCGAACCGAAGGGTCTTCGAATGCGCTGGTCACCATGATGGCGCGCGGATGGGCCACGCCGAATCGCTCAAGCACTGCGATTCCGTCTCCAGCCTGCGAGTTCAGGTTGAAATCCGTTAGAAGCAGACATTTATCAAGACTTCGACGGTTTTGCACGACCCAGGACATCGCCGACTCGGGATCAAAAAAGTGCTCGATCATGATTTCACGGCCTGCCTGTTTGAGCCGGTCCTGCCACATGGCGTGAACCGTTGGATCATCGTCAACGAGCACCACTGTTCGCGTATCGGCCAAGGATACGGAACCTGTGTACCATTTAGGCGCAGGAACTTCGGGGAGGCGGACAAGGACGGTGGTTCCTTTCCCTTCCTCCGATCGAATGGAAAGGCGGCCACCCCAGGCTTCAAAGGACTTCTTAGCGTAGAAAACGCCGAGCCCCGATCCATTCGCTTTTCCGCGAGAAAAGCCTTTTTCCCCGATCCGAGGTAAATCCTTCTTGGAAATTCCGCGTCCCTGGTCCGTGATTTCGATGGCGACAGCGTTTTGATTTGTGTTCATCAAGATCGTTACGGCCGTCTCTGGCGCAGACGCCTCGATGGCGTTGTCGATGAGATTCGAGAGGCTTCGCTTAAACTCACACGGGTTCACCGAGGAAAACGCGGAATGAGCTGTATTTGATGGCTGCCAACGTATGTTGGCGGCACGCTCCCCATACTGAACACGCTTCTCGTCAATCAGCTCCTGGATGAGCGTGAAGAGGAGCGTTGTCTCCGCTTTCTCTGTAGGCTGGCTTTTGATATCTGGCAGCCTCGTATTCTCTTTCAAGGCCAAGCGGCTTTGATCCGCGATTCCGGACGCAATCTCTCGGATGCGATGAATCGCCGTGGATAGCAGCCGTCTCGATTCGGGCGATAGGTCTTCAGTCGCGTCCATGACTGCATTCAATGTATTCAACGGTGATCGAATGTCGTGAGCCACTCGGGCGGCGACGTCGCCGAGTAGGATCCGGTTTCGGTTCTCGGCGGCGATCCTCCGGGATTCGACTCGACGAATGCTCACGAAAAGAAAAGTCAGGAAGAGGATGAATGCCGAGACCGCAGCGAGAAAAATCCGCGTGAGGAAATCCGATTGGGTGTGAAATACGAGAACGAGGTCGGGCCGTTCAGCCACCCGATAGAAGACCTGTCGCACAAGAAACCCGTCCGGTCGGCTTGAAATGACTCCGGGCTTGAGGTCGCCTGGAACAGATGCGCGGAATGATTCGCCGAACTCGATGAGGCTTCCGGCATCACTTGACGATGTATCGACCAGACGGACGCCCTTGACGAACTGGGATGACAAAAGAACTCGCTGGTTTTTTGAGATCGATGAAAGGAGATTTCCTTCCTGAATCGTGACCGCCTCTGATTGCAGCCAACTCCCAACAATTTCGCTGCCGACTGACTTCAAGTAGAGATCGAAAATGAAGAACAATCCGGTTGTCAGAGTCAAAACAGCGACCGCAAAGAGTCCTAGTGCATTAACCGGATTAAGGATGCGGAGTGCCCTCATAGGCATAACCGCTCCAACGTTCCCCCGACAAAAGGAGGCTGGTCCTTGAATAGGCAGCGATGAACGGCAACGAGGTCGTCCAACTGGTGCGAGATCGGCTCGTCAATCTCCAGGTCTGGCAGGAGAACCTTCCGCGTGCCCTTAGCCGAGATCCGCTTCATGGTAAGCTCCAGCCCGCGAGGATCGACCGCGAAAAACATCAGACGCTTTTCATAGAAGGTCGTCGTACTTCGATTGTCGGCAAGGATTCTGTGCGCGGCGAGCGCATGGCGCGAAAGCTCCGCAAGTGCGCGGAATCGAGCCCGATCAATATCCGATGCGTGCTCACACGCGCCGCCCGAGATCACACCGCCATTCCTCATGAATGCGAACAAGACGACAACCTTGAGATCAGGGTGGTCTTGAATTTCTGGATGTACTTCATAAACAGAATCCAGAGGAGTAATTGCGTGAATTGGCCGAATCAATGATAGCGACGGACCGAGGCTCGCAAAATTTGTGTGCGGTATTGCCGTATGCGCGAAACTCGAATCATCCCACCACTTCGCCCAGACATAACGTTCAATCGCTTCGTGGAACGCATTGCACCTGGCGATACTTTCCGCGTTCTGTGCGGCTCCGACAGGAAAGGCGGCGAAACCGTCAGAACGATCCGTCATGCAAAAGGGAGATCCGCTTTCATGCCCAGATCGAAAGGCATTTCTCTCGCATCTTTCAACGAGGGCTTTGATAACCGCCACACTTGGATCAGGGTCCATGCCGCAGAAAACGGATTCGGAGATGGTTTCTTCAGGCTCTTCATCAAAGGCACTCGCCAAAACCGCATTGCCAAGGCGTGAAATCTCGATCTTCTTTGGAAGCGCATGACGGCGTTTCAATTCATTCGTGAAGGATTCGAGAAATTTCTCCGACTGGGTGACTGTCATTGGCGAAACACCTGCCAAGGAGCGGGGCTTGTGATGGCGAAGGGAATCTCGGCCAGGAGTTCCTTCTTAGGGCTGGCAAAGAATCTGCGGAGGTGGGCATACACGTTGAACACGGCTTCGTCGTAAAGGTACTGATTGATCTTCGCGTACTGACTTGGGTCTTTCTCAAGGCCGCGAATCATACCCTGAAGCCGATTGTCAGCGGAGACGAATTGAAGTGCTTTGTGCAAGTTCGGCGTGAACAGCATTCTCAAGTCACCGGCGGGGTCCAATGCCCAAAAGCCAGAGCTGCCGCTGAATATACTGATTTTTCCGCTGGAAAAAAGATCCGTCAGTTCCTTGCGGGAGTCGGCGATGATGGGTTTGGTCGGGGCGCCAATTTTCTTGAGCGTCTTTTCAACCGTGTCTATGAAAATGGATTTTTCGCCACGAACATATCCCCAGGTGATGTTTGATGCTTTCAGGGTATCGCGGCATCTTCCAACATCGGGCTTGGACAAGGGATTAGCCGACTTCGCCGCAAGGTCACTCGCGCTCAAATAGCCAGGCAAGATTTTGGTGAAGATACTGGCTTCGAGGGCCTGCGATTTTTCATCTTGTTCGGAGTATGTCTCGCGGAAGGTTTTCGCGAAATATTGCCTGCACTTCTTGTCTTTGAAAGCGGGCACATTCGGATTTAGAAGCAAGATTGAAAATCTCGAAGCCGGGGTCGTTTTCAAGGCGAGGTTGGAGTTGAG